>NZ_JBAQWU010000138.1:0-11421 GCF_049299075.1 Gordonia sp. (in: high G+C Gram-positive bacteria) | reverse complement strand
GCTCGACCGTGCCCCGAGCCGCCCGCTCGCCGCCGCGCGCACCGGCCGCGGCCAGCTGACCAGCGGCGGTACGCAAACTTCGGGTCGCCGAGCCCAACGGCTCCGCCATACCGTCGACCAGGATGTTCCGTAGAGAAGTCACAATTGACTACCGTAATCGTCATGTCAGCTGAAATCCCCGAGCCGTCGCAGCGGCGGTACATTTCCGATCCGGCCCAATACTGGGGCGGCATCGAGGACGCCATCGCGCGCGCCGGTCTGGACGCCCCGGTGCTGGCGCTCGACTTGGGCGCACTGGAGCACAACATCACCGACCTGCGCCGCCGCGCGAGCGGCGTCCCGATCCGCGTCGCCAGCAAGTCAGTGCGTATCCGCTCGGTACTTGCCGATGTGCTGAGCCGGGAAGGATACGCCGGCGTGCTCGCATTCGACGTCGCCGAAGCGCGTTGGCTGGCCTCGTCGTCGTCGGTGTCCGATGTGCTGCTGGGCTATCCGTCCGCGCGCAGGCAGGCGATCGCCGAGCTGCTGTCCGACGAGATCGCACTCGAGCGGGTCACGCTACTGATCGACGATGTGGCGCAACTCGACCTCATCGACTCCGTTGCTGCGCCCGACCGCCGTCGGCCGCTGCGCGTCGCGATCGATTTGGATGCGTCGCTCCGGGCGCTCGGCGGGCTCCTGCACCTCGGGGTGCGCCGCTCCCCCGTTCACGGTCTCGATCAGATCCGCCAACTCGCCCAGCAGATCACCGACCGGGGCGGCTTCAATCTGGTGGGCGTGATGTCGTATGAGGCGCAGGTCGCCGGGGTCGGCAACGGCGCGCCGGGCAAGACTCTGATGAACACCGCCGTGCGGGCGATGCAGACCATTTCGATGACCGAACTGCGCCACCGGCGCGGCAAAGCCATCGCTGCGGTCCGCGAGTACGCCGACCTGGAGTTTGTGAACGCCGGCGGTACCGGATCCCTGGAAGAGACCGCCAAGGATGCGGCGGTCACTGACATCGCCGTCGGCAGCGGCCTGCTCGGTGGGCACTTGTTCGACACCTACCGGCATTTCCAGCCTGCCCCGGCACTCTCGTTCGGCCTCGACGTGGTCCGGCGGCCCAGCCCGGATTACGCCACGTGCCTGGGCGGCGGCTGGGTCGCCTCGGGGCCGCCCGGAGAGGATCGACTGCCCAAGCCGGTGTGGCCGGAAGGACTGCGGTACGTTCCGACCGAGTCTGCCGGGGAGGTCCAGACCCCGCTGCAGGGGGATGTGACAAACCTCCGTGTCGGAAGTCGGGTATGGTTCCGGCACACCAAGTCCGGGGAAGTCAGCGAACACGCCGACCGCGTCGCCCTGATCGCGCGCGATAGTTCCGGCGGTGCCGAGGTGGTCGACGTCGTCCCCACTTACCGAGGCGAAGGGAAGTGCTTCCTGTGACCACCTGGACCAACTGGGGTCGCACCGCGACGTGTCAGCCAACGCGCCTGATCGCCCCGAATACGCCCGATGAGCTCGCCGCCGACATCGCCGCGGCCGCCGCGCGCGGGGACACCGTGAAACCCGCCGGTGCGGGCCACAGCTTCTCGGAGATCGCCGTCGCCCCAGGCATCCAAGTGTCGATGGCCAACCTGGGCGGCCTGATCGACGTCGATCCGCAGCGCCGTCGGGTGACCCTCGGTGCCGGCACCCATTTGCACCAAATCCCCGCTCTGCTCGACCCGCACGGCCTGGCGATGGCCAACCTGGGCGACGTCGACAAGCAGACGATCTCCGGCGCCACCTCCACCGGCACCCATGGCACCGGTCTGCGGCTGGGCGGCATCAGCACGCAGATCGTCGGCGCCGAACTGGTCGACGGCCGCGGGGCGCGGCACAGTTTCGGCGAGGACTCCCCGGAACTGTCCGCCGTCGCGCTCGGGCTCGGCGCGCTGGGCGTCGTGACGCAGCTGACCCTGCAGTGCGTGGATGCGTTCGCCATGCGCGCACACGAAGCACCGGCGTCGGCCGACGAGGCGATCGACACTTTTCTGCAGCGCTGCGCCGACGAGGACCACTATGAGTTCTACTGGTTCCCGCACACAAACTGCGCGCTGACCAAGACCAACACCCGGCTGCCCGCCGATACCCCGGTCACTGGGCCGGGCAAGGTGCGCCGGTACATCGACGACGAGTTCCTCTCCAACGGCGTCTACCGCATGCTCTGCGCGCTGAGCGCCGCCGTGCCGAGCGTGGTGCCGAGTCTCAATCAGGTCTCCGGCCGGGTGCTGTCCGAGCGAACCTACACCGACCTCTCCCATCGGGTCTTCATCTCCAACCGGACCGTGCGTTTCCGGGAAATGGAGTACGCGCTGCCGCTTCCGGCGGTACCCGAGGCGCTGCGCGAATTGCGCGCAATGGTCGACCGGCGCCGACACCGGGTGAGCTTCCCGGTGGAGGTGCGCGCCGCGGCCGCCGACGACCTGATGTTGTCGACGGCCAGCGGGCGTGATTCCGGCTACATCGCAGTGCACAGCTACCACCGGGACGATCCACTCGCGACCGCACGCTATTTCCGCGACGCCGAGGACATCATGGTGGCGCACGGCGGCCGCCCGCACTGGGGCAAAATGCACACCCGCGACGCCGACTACTTTGCCGGGGTCTACCCGCGTTTCAGCGAGTTCCTCGCCCTGCGTGATCGTTTCGACCCCGACCGCACCTTCGCGAACCCGTACCTGAACCAGGTACTCGGCCACTAAACCAGCCGGGCCATCGGTCAGCGGCCGGTGAAAACGGGGGCGCGCTTCTCGGCGCGCGCGGCCCGGCCTTCGGCAAGGTCATCGCTGGTCCAGGCGGCCTCCATCGCCTCCACCCGACCGGGAGCTGGCTCATCGCGGGCCCCGTCACCGTTGAATACCAGCTTGTAGTGAGCCAGGGTGAGCGGGGCGAGGTCGGCGATCGTCGCAGCCCAATGCTGGGCATCGGCCAGATCGCCGATCCGGTTGGCGAAACCGAGGTCGTACGCACGGTCGGCGGTCAGCGTTTCGCAGGCCATCAGCATGCCGCGCGCGTGACCGGCGCCGACCAACGAGATCAGCCGCCGGATGGTCCACTCATCGACGGCCACCCCGATCTTGGCCGCCGGAATGCCCGCCCGCGCGCTGGGGTCCATGACGCGCAGATCGGCGACCATGGCCAGTTGCAAACCCGCGCCGAGCGCCGCGCCGTTAAGTGCGGCGATCACCGGTATCGGCACCGCCTCGATCTGCTTGAGCAGTGCCACCAGCTGGTCCAGGAAGGCTTGGTCGTAGACCGCGCCGGAGAGGTCGGCGCCGGCGCTGAACACCGGTCCGCGGCCGGTCAGGACGATCACCCGGCTCCCGGAATCGACGGCCTCGGCGAACGCCGCAGACAGTTGCTCCACCACCTCGTGGTTGAGCGCATTGCGTTTCTCCGGACGCACCAGTTCGATGGTGGTTACCGCCCCTGCCGTACTGCTCACGATCATGCGGGCAGCCTACCGAGCCTCGTTCCGCATCGTCACGCCAACCTGGCTGCCATCGGCAAGACTTGACAGTTTGTTGTGTTTTCACAACGCCCTTTTTGTGAGTCCAGTACGCCGTGCACCGAAGCTGCCCATCCACAACCGTGTCGGCGTCCTGCGCGCCGAACGCGGCGACAACTACTCGAGCCTTGATTTGGCCTTCCGTATCTGCGAGGTGTTCGGCCTGCCCGTCGAAGCAGTATTCGCGCGCGACCACTTCACCGCCATGTCCACCGAGTTGCAGGGCATACGCCGCCCCAAGCCCGCCGAAAGGACGTCCGATGCCTGATCCGAACCTGACTGTTCCAGTTGCCGCGACCTCCAACTGGCTGCTGCGCTACGGCCAGCGATGAATCCGCGCCGACGACCGCCGCGTCGCCAAGTGCCGCACACTCTTCCCTCGACTGCGGAACCAACGCGCCCGCCAGCGGACGGTGACGGGCACCTTCGCGGCGATGATCGTCGCGTGTGCCGTCGTAGTCGCCGGGTCGTCGCGCGTCTACCACCGTTCGGTATTGCGCACGGGTACGCGCATCGGGTGGTCCGAGGTGGGCCGGATGCTCGTGGGCCGCTAAGCCCCACGAGCAGGGCGGACTAGGCGCCGAGCAGGTCGATGATGAAGATCAGGGTCTTGCCGGACAGCCGGTGACCGCCGCCGGCCGGGCCGTAAGCGAGCTCCGGCGGGACGACGAGGCGGCGACGTCCGCCGACCTTCATGCCCGGGATGCCCTCCTGCCAACCCTGAATGAGCGCGCCCAACGGGAACTCGGCGGACTGGCCGCGATCCCACGACGAGTCGAACTCCTCGCCGGTGTCGTACTCGACGCCGACATAGTGGACGTCCACCATGCCACCGGGGACGGCTTCTGCGCCCTCCCCGATGATCACGTCGGCGATCTCCAATTCGGTGGGCGCCGGGCCCTCGGGGAACTCGACTTCAGGCTTACCGCTCATTGCTCAGCGATCCTCCATCGGGACGTAGTCCCGCTCGGTGTATCCGGTGTACAACTGACGCGGGCGGCCGATCTTGGTGGCCGGGTCCTCGTGCATCTCGCGCCAGTGGGCGATCCAGCCGGGGAGGCGACCGAGCGCGAACAGCACGGTGAACATACGGGTCGGGAAGCCCATCGCCCGGTAGATGACGCCGGTGTAGAAGTCGACGTTCGGGTAGAGTCGGCGTTCCACGAAGTAGTCGTCACTCAGCGCGACCTCTTCCAAGCCCTTAGCGATGTCCAGGAGCGGATCCTGCACGCCGAGTGCCTCGAGGATCTGGTCGGCAGTCTGCTTGACGATGGCCGCACGCGGATCGTAGTTCTTGTAGACGCGGTGCCCGAAGCCCATGAGCTTCACACCGTCTTCTTTGTCCTTCACCCGGCGCATGAAGTCCGCGGTATCGCCACCGCTCGCCTGGATCTCGACGAGCATCTCCAGGACCGCCTGGTTGGCGCCGCCGTGCAGCGGACCCCACAGCGCATTGATACCGGCCGACACCGACGTAAACAGGTTCGCCTGCGACGAGCCGACCAGCCGTACCGTCGACGTCGAGCAGTTCTGCTCGTGATCGGCGTGCAGGATGAACAGCATGTCCAGCGCCTTGGCGACGTCCGGGTTCACCTCGTACGGCTCCGCCGGGAAACCGAAGGTCATGCGCAGGAAGTTCTCCACCAGACCGAACGAGTTCTCCGGGTAGAGGAACGGCTGGCCGACCGACTTCTTGTACGCGTAGGCCGCGATGGTCGGCAGCTTGGCCAACAAGCGGATCGTGGACAGCTCGACCTGCTCGGGATCCTTCGGATCCAGCGAGTCCGGGTAGTACGCCGAGAGCGCATTAGTGGCCGACGAGACGACCGGCATCGGGTGCGCGTTGCGCGGGAAGCCATCGAAGAAGCGCTTGAGATCCTCGTGCAGCAGCGTATGCCTGCGGACCTTGTCGGTGAACACCTCAAGCTGCTCGGCGGTCGGGAGCTCACCGTAGATCAGCAGGTAGCTCACCTCGACGAACGTCGATTTCCCGGCGAGCTGGTCGATCGGGATACCGCGGTACCGGAGGATGCCCGCGTCACCGTCGATGTAGGTGATGTCGGACTTGGTGGCCGCCGTGTTGACGAAACCACCGTCAAAGGTCGTGAGGCCAGTCTTGGCCAGGAACGGCCCGAGTCCGACCGAGTCACTGCCATCGGTGGCCTTCAGGATCGGCAGGTCGATCGAACCTCCGGGATACGTGAACGTACCCTTGGCCTGATCTTCGGTCGTGGAATTGTCCGCGGACACACATACCCCTAACTCGCGGTCTGACCAGTTGCTGGGTTACAACCTAGCCGCCGGACGCAACTCCCGCCCAACTGAGGGTCACTCAGGATGGACAGGGGCGGCGGATGCCGCCCGTTCAGCCTACCCACAGCCGGTACTTTGATGTCATGCGAGAGCGATCTGCGGGCGACGACGCGGTGCTACTCGACTTCTCCGACGAGGCGCAGCCAGCGCTCAGCGCGGCTGGCGTCGCCCACGCTTTGCGGGTCGCGGCCGCCGACGGCCAGCTGTCGGCCAGTGATGTCGTGGCCACCGCCGAGTCGGTGCTCGTGCAGTCGGCGCCGGGCGCGGGCTTGGACCTCGCTGCGGTGCGGCGGGCGGTTCTCTCGTTGCCACCGGTCCGCGGACCTGCCGCAGCCGAGGAGATCGTGGAGATTCCGGTCGTCTACGACGGCGCCGATCTGGGTGACGTGGCCGGACTGACCGGAACCTCGCCGGGTGAGATCGTCGCCGCGCACAGCGCGATCTCGTGGCGGGTGCAGTTCATGGGGTTCGCCCCGGGCTTTGGCTACCTGGTGCCCGACGACGGACCGGCGCCGGCACGCGAGCTCTTCGCGGCGCTGGGCCGTCGGGAACAGTCCCGTCCAGCCGTCCCGCCGGGTTCGGTGGCCGTGGCCGCGGGCTATAGCGCGGTGTATCCCCGCACGAGTCCCGGCGGCTGGTTTCTGTTGGGGCACACCGACATCGCCCTGTGGGACGCGGCTGCTGAGCCGCCCGCACTGCTGTCGTCGGGGACCCTGGTGAGGTTCTCGTGCGCGGACTGACGGTGGTGCGCCCCGGCCCGCTGGCGAGCTTTCAAGACCTCGGCCGGCCCGGGTACGCGCATCTAGGCGTGCCCCGTTCAGGCGCGGCCGATCGGGGTGCCTTGCGCCAGGCGAATCGGCTCGTCGGCAACCCGGAATCGGCGACGGCTATTGAGGTGACGTTCGGCGGATTCGCCGCCCGCGCAACGGGTTTCATGGTTCTCACCGTGACCGGGCCGCTCACCACGGTGCTGATCGACGGGCGGGCGGTCGGCAGCCATGGAGTGATAGGTGCGGCCGACGGCGCGCTGATCGAAGTGCTCGCTCCCCCCGCCGGGCTGCGTAACTATCTGGCCGTCCGCGGCGGCTTCTGCGTCGAGCAGACGCTCGGATCGTCGTCCACCGATACCTTGTCCGGGCTGGGGCCGGAGCCGCTGCGGACGAGCGACGTCCTCCCCATCGGATCTGCGCAGTCCGCCTGGCCTCCCATTGATTTCGCACCGGGACCGCCAGCAGCTCAGCAGCCGCGCGAGCTGATCATCGGCCGCGGCCCCCGCTACGACGACCTCGCCGATCCCGCGGCACTCACCCGCACTCACTGGGCGGTGAACCCCGCCAGCAATCGAATCGGGGTCCGACTCGATGCCTCGCCGGACTGCCCCCGTCCTCGCCACCGCACGGGCCGAGCCCGGCCTTCCGAGGGTGTCCCGTTGGGTGCAGTGCAGGTGCCGCCGAGCGGTCAGCCGGTCCTGTTTCTGGCCGACCATCCAGTGACCGGCGGCTACCCGGTGGTCGCCGTGCTGACGGCCGCCTCGGTAGATGCGGCCGCCCAGCTCGCCCCCGGCGAGCCCGTCCGCCTCCTCCTCCGGTAATCAGACTCGGAACCGGGCACCGAGGGAAAATCGCCCTCGGTGGCCATCTCCTAGTCTGATTCCGGGACCGGGCGGCCGGTGCGCGTGACCCGGTAGCGCCAGAACAAGGGGAACGCCAGCGCGGCGAGCAGGGTGAGCAGCACGGTGAGCACACCGCCGCCGGCAAAGGTGACCGCAGTGCCAACCATGGCGGCCGACGCTCCGTGGGTCACGTCGGCGATGCGCGGGCCCCCGGCGACCACCACAATGAAGACACCCTGCAGCCGGCCGCGCACATCGTCGTTCGCGGCGGCCTGCAGCATGGTCTGCCGGAACGCCGCCGAGGCCATATCGGCCGCGCCGCCCACCACCAGCGCCGTGATCACGATCGGCAGCACCGGCAACGCGGTGCCGTGCGCAAAGAACAGGGCGCCGCCGGCGACGGCGATGGACAGACCCCACACTACGATCGCGATCACCACGGCCCGCCCCTGCCTGCGCACCCGCGACACCCAACCGGAGAAGACGCCGCCGAGCACCGCGCCCAACGGAATCGCGATGAACAGGAGCGCAAAGGCCGGGCCCCCGGTGGCCGGACCGCCGAAGCTCTCATGCGCGATCTGCGGGAACATCGCGCGCGGCATGCCGAAGATCATGGCGATCAGATCGACGACGAATGAGGCCAGCAGTACCGGGTGATGGCGCAGATAGGCCAGGCCGTCGAGCACGGATTTCAGTCCAGGAACCTTGCTCTGGTCCGACCCTTCAGGCACCAGGGACGGCAGCGCGATCACCGCCCACAGGGTGGCCAGCAGACTGATCGCGTCGACCGCGTACAGCCACGAGAATCCGATAAACGGGATCAGCGTGGCACCGACCAGCGGTCCGGCGATGGCCCCGGCCTGCATGACGGTCATGTTGAGCGAGTTCGCCGCGGGCAGCAGCTCATCGTCGACGATCCGCGGCAGCACTGCGGTGCGGGTCGGCTGGTTCACCGCGAAGAAGGCCTGCTGGACGGCAAACAAACACAGCAGCAGCCACACGTTGTTCCACGCCACGAAGGCCTGCGCCCAGAACAGCACGGCCGTGCCGATCAGGCCGAACGTGGTGACGATGAGGATTTTGCGCCGGTCGAAAACGTCAGCCAGCGAACCGCCCCACAGGCCGAAGACCACCAGCGGCACCAGGCCGAACAGTCCGGTAAGCCCGACATAGGCCGAACTGCCGGTGATCGCATAGATCTGCGCCGGAACAGCGACGACGGTCAGTTGCGCGCCGACGACCGTGACGATGTTGGCCCACCACAGCCGCGCGAAGTCAGGTACCGCGAGCGGGCGGGTGTCGGCGAAGAGCCGACGCATCTACGGTTGCAGGCGGCCGACGACCCAGCCGCCGTCGATCAGCTCGGCCACCACCCGATTGTGCAGTCGATCCGCGCGGCCCTGCCAGAACTCGACGCGCGAGGGCACCAGTCGGTAGCCGCCCCAATGCTCCGGCGGCGGTACCCGAACGCTGCCCTCGCCGCCGAACTCGGCACCGCCGAACTCATCGGCCACGGCGGCGGCGGCGGCTTCCAAGTCCGCGCGCGAGCCGATCGGCTGCGACTGCTGCGAGGCCCGGCCGGACAGCTGGGAACCGCGCGGCCGGTGATTCCAGTACGCGGCGGTCTCGGCCGGATCGACCTTCACCACCCGGCCGCGCACATGCACCTGCCGTTCCAGCGCGATCCACGGGAAGGTCACCGAGGCCACCGGGTTCGCGGCCAGGGCGCGGCCCTTGGCGGAGTCGTAACCGGTGTAGAACTCGACGCCGTCGGCCGTGGCGCCCTTACACAGCACGGTGCGGGTGGCCGGAATGCCATCGGCATCGACGGTGCCAAGCACCATGGCGTTCGGCTCCGGAATCTGCGCGGCGATGGCCTCGGCCAGCCAGGCCGCAAAGAGGGCGAGCCACGGCGGGTCGCCGGTCAGCCACGAGGGATCGAGATGCTCGGCGACGCCATCAGCACCGGCGGTGGAGGCCGCGCCGTAGCCGACACGCATGTTCTTCAAGTCAAGATCGTCCACGAGTTCATCGTAGGCGCGCGGGTTCACCGAGATCCCGCAGCCGACGCCGATCCCGGATGCGAGGCCGGTCACGTTGACATTCGGCCGTTTTTCCGCCACGCCGGGGCGGACGTAAACTTCACCCATGACCGAAACGCAGATCACCCTGCCCGCCGAATTCCTGCCCACCGACGGCCGTTTCGGCTGCGGTCCGTCGAAGGTCCGCGCCGAGCAGATCCAGGCCATCGTCGACGGCGGCGCCACCATCATGGGCACCAGCCATCGGCAGTCCGCGGTGAAGAATGTGGTCGGCGACATCCGATCCGGTCTGACCGACCTCTTCTCGCTCCCCGACGGCTACGAGGTGGTTCTCTCCAACGGCGGCACCACCGCATTCTGGGATGCCGCCGCCTTCGGCCTGGTCCGCAATCAGGTCCTGAACCTCACCTATGGCGAGTTCTCGTCGAAGTTTGCCTCGGTCACCAAGTCCGCGCCGTTCCTGACCGACCCGAAGGTAATCTCCACCGATCCGGGCACCGCCCCGGATCCGGCCGCCATCACTGCCGCCGACACCGAGGGCGTGGACGTGATCGGTTGGGCGCAGAACGAGACCTCGACGGGTGTGGCCGTGCCGGTGCTGCGGCCTGCGTCCGCCGGAGACGCCCTGGTCGCCATCGACGCCACCTCGGGTGCGGGCGGTCTGCCGGTCGATATCAGCGCGACCGACGTCTACTACTTCGCCCCGCAGAAAAGTTTCGCCTCCGACGGCGGCCTCTGGGTGGCCATCATGAGCCCGGCCGCGCTGGAGCGGGTCGCCGAAATCGGCGCATCGGGCCGCTGGTGCCCGGAGTTTTTGTCGCTGCCGACGGCGGTGGACAACAGCAGCAAGAACCAGACGTACAACACCCCGGCCGTCGCCTCGCTGATCCTGTTGGCCAACCAGATCGGGTGGATGAACGCCAACGGCGGACTCGACTGGTGCACGGCGCGCACCGCCGACTCCAGTTCTCGCCTGTACGACTGGGCCGAGGCCAGCGACTTCGCCACCCCGTTCGCCGCCCCCGAACACCGCAGCCAGGTGGTCGGCACCATCGACTTCACCGACGACGTCGACGCCGCTGCGGTAGCCAAGACACTGCGCGCCAACGGAATCCTCGACACCGAGCCGTACCGCAAGCTCGGCCGCAATCAGCTCCGCATCGGCATGTTCCCGGCCATCGAGCCCGCCGATGTCACCGCACTGACCGGTGCGATTGACTACATCGTCGAACGACTCTGACAGCGACTCCTCGTGTCCACCCGGCCGAACGCTCCTGTTCCGTTAGGGTTGGGCAAAGGCAGGGAGGACTCGAATGCGCGAACTCGAGGTGCTACGCGTCGAAGACGACGGCCAGTTTGTGGTCTGCATCGACCGCGCGAACGATGAGCACTTCCGCATTCGCGCGGACGATGACCTACGCGCCGCAGCCCGCAGCGACACCACCGAACTCGGTCAACTCCCGGTGGCCGGGGACGCCGCACTGCGGCCCCGCGAGATTCAGGCACGCATTCGGGCTGGCGCCTCGGTAGCCGAACTCGCCGAGATCGCCGGGGTGGCACCGTCGAAGATCGAACGCTACGCCCATCCGGTGCTGCTGGAACGGGCCCGCGCCGCCGAACTCGCCCGCGCCTCGCACCCGCTGACCATGGACGGCCCCAGCCTCGCCACCCTCGGCGAGTTGGTGGCCGAGTGCCTGGTGTTGCGCGGCGACGTTCCGGCCGATGCCCGATGGGATTCGTGGAAGGCCGAGACCGGCCAATGGATGATTCAGCTCTCATTCCATGAGGGCAGCACCGAGAACTTCGCGCACTGGCGGTTCCGTCCTGGCACCCACGGCGGCACCACCGATCCGGTCGACGAACTCGGCGTCGAACTCACCGATCCGGAGTTGGCGCGCGCCGCCCGCCGCTCCCGACTGGCC
>NZ_JBAQWU010000137.1:0-4650 GCF_049299075.1 Gordonia sp. (in: high G+C Gram-positive bacteria) | reverse complement strand
GATCGATGGCCTCAAGTCGAGTGCGCGTGGCCTCGATCCGCGCGCGGCTCCACGCGTCGCGGGTGCCGTACGGCTCGGGCGAGAGCAGAAACTCGTCAGTGGCGACGACATTGCGCTCGCGCGCGAGCGCGAGCGCCTGCAGCGCCGTCGACGTTCCCTCCGGCCGGAACGTGTAGTCGTACAGCAGAAACATCGGGACGACGCGGACCGGTTCGCCGCCGTCGCCCGGGTCGAACAACGGATACATGTCTTCGGGCGTCACCACGCCCAGGTCGCGGCACGCCTGGACCAGGTAGTCGTAGCGGGCGACGCCGTGAATCTGGAGCGGATCCTTGGCCGTGGTGTAGAGCTCGTGGTTGCCGGGAACCCAGACGACGGTGTCGAAACGCGCCTTGAGCCGCCGCAGCGTGTCGATGATGTCGTCGGTGCGCTCGGAGATATCACCGGCGGCGATCAGCCAGTCCCCCGGTCCGCTCGGCCGGATCTGATCGACGATGTGCTCGTTGCCGCGGTGTGCGACATGCAGATCACTGATCGCCCAGAGCTTCGCCATGGACCCAGTCTGCCACCCGCTGGCCCACCCAAGCTGTCGTGGTTGGGACAGTTCGCCCTCCAGATGTCGCGTTCGGTGCCGGTAGACGTGCCAGTTCCGCGACGGCTGCGGCCGGTCTCGACACAAGCGTCGACAGATACCGGGCCCGGTCCCTCCTGCCTGCGCCGCTCGCCTCGTCTCATCGCCGACCTGGACACGGTCTCCTTTCGGCGTAGCGTGAAGTCATGGACGGCTCAATGGTGATCGTGGGAGGCGGCCTTGCTGCCGCGAAGACCGCCGAAGCGCTCCGGAACCGTGGTTTCGACGGCGCGATCGTGATGATCGCCGGGGAGAAACACCTCCCCTACGAGCGACCCCCGTTGTCGAAGGGCTTCCTATCCGGCAGCACTGTGGCCGCGAAGCTACTTCCCCTCGACGCCGACTGGTACGCGGTGCACCACGTCGATCTGCGGACCGGAGTTCGCGCCACCAAAATCGACCGCGCCGACCACCTCGTCTTTCTCGATGACGGCTCCGCCGTCCGATACGACAAGCTCGTGCTGGCCACCGGTTCGCGGCCGCGGGCCTTCCCAGGCGAGCCGGCGGTCGCCTACCTGCGCTCCGTCGACGATGCCCAAGCTCTGCGCGAGCGGCTCGGCGACGGCAGGTCACTGGTGATCGTCGGCGGGGGCTGGATTGGCTTGGAGGTGGCCGCCACCGCCCGCTCGGCCGGAACCGCGGTGACCGTCGTGGAGCCGCAGCGCCTTCCCCTGCTGGGCATCCTCGGTGAGCGCGTCGCCGGAATCGTGGCCGGCCTGCACCGTCGTCACGGTGTCGATCTGCGCCTGGACACCGGGGTCGACGGCATTGAGGTCGACGAGGTGACTGGCGGCCCGGGCGGCCGGGTCACCACGACCGACGGCGCGACGCTGGAGGCCGACACGATTCTGGTCGGTATCGGCGCCCTGCCCAACACCGAGATCGCCGCCGCGGCTGGACTGCCGCTGGAGTCCGGCGGGGTCGTCGTCGATGCGGAACTGGCCACCTTCGATCCGGATGTTTACGCCGTCGGTGACATCGCCAACTACCCGGACCCGCACTTCGGCAGGCTGCGCGTCGAACATTGGGCGAACGCACTCAACCAGCCTGCTGTCGCCGCCGCGAATCTGTTGGGGCACCACGAGACCTACGACCGGCTCCCCTACTTCTTCACCGATCAGTACGAATTCGGCATGGAGTACCGCGGTTACGCCACCGGCGAGAATCGCGTGGCGATCCGCGGCAATACCGACGCCCTGGAATTCCTGGCGTTCTGGCTCGACGGCGAGAACCGGGTGTGCGCCGGAATGAACGTGAACTTGTGGGACGACAGCCAGGCAATCGCCGACCTGATTACCAGCAAACGCATCGTCGATCCGGACCGGCTCGCCGATCGGTCGATCGCGCTCGCCGAGGTGTAGAAGGACTACCGTGGAACTATGACTCAGGTGATTCCGGTCCCGCCGCCCAGCGTCAGCCTCGACCCGACGCCGGCCCTGCGCGACAATCCCGACCGCGACCGCTATGAACTGTGGTCCGGCGACGACCTGATCGGCGTCGAAGGCTATGAGCGCGCCGAGAACGGCGACCTGACGCTGCTGCACACGGTGGTCACCGAGAAGTTCGGCCGGGCCGGCTTCGCCCGGCTGTTGCTCAGTGAGATGTTCGCCGACATCGACGCCCGCGGCGTCAAGGTGCGGGCGGTCTGCACGTATGCGCAGCAGTTCGTCGAGCGGTTCCCGCAGTACCAGAGGTTCGTCGCCGCCTGAAGGGTGGTTTCGACACGGGGTCTCGTTCCTCGGCACCGGCTCAACCAGCGAAGAACTCCCCAACCGTGCGAGCGCAGCTCCCCCTCGATGATTGAGCGAGCGCAGCGAATCGAAGTCACGCCCCGACCGGCTCAGTGCCCGCTCTTAGCCACTTACCCGAACGCACGCGCCAGGCCGTCGCGGCCAGCCTGGTCAGCATGAACACCAGCAACCCCGTCCAGATCCCGGCCAGTCCCCAGTCGAAGGCCAGTGACAACCAGATCAGCGGAAGGAAGCCGCCGAGCGCACCAAGCAGGGTCGCAGTCCGCAAGAATGCGACGTCGCCGGCGCCGAGCAGAATGCCGTCGAGGGCGAAGACGATCCCGGCGATCGGCAGCATCGCCACCAGGAACCACCAGGGCGTCCGAGTGGCTTGCAGAATCGCGGCGTCGTCGGTGAAGATCTGTGGAATCAGGCTCACCCCGGCGGCGAAGACGACAGCGAGCAGCCCGGAGACCGCCAGCGAGCCCACGACGGCGCGTTTGGCATCGCGGCGTGCAGCCGCCAGGGTACCGGCGCCCAGTGCGGCACCGACCAATTGCTGTGCGGCGATGGCGAGCGAATCGAGCAGCAACGCGATGAACTCCCACAGCTGCAACACCAGTTGGTGCGCCGCCACCTGCGCCACGCCACAACGTGCGGCGACCGCAGCCGCCGACAGGAAGCAAATCTGGAACGAGGCACTCCGCAGAATCAGGTCCCGGGCCATCACCAACTGGGCCCGGATCACCGGCCACTGCGGTCGCCGGGCAATACTGTCGTCGGCCGCCGCTTCGCGGGCCAGCCGACCGACGAACGCCAACCCGGTGATCGCCTGCCCCACCAGGTTGGCGACGGCGCTGCCATTCATGCCGAGGTCCGGCGCGCCCGCCAGACCGTGCACCAGCAACACGCACAGCCCTGCGCTCACCGCCAGCCCGGACACCACGTAGATCACCGGACGCCGCGTGTCCTGAACCCCGCGCATCCAACCGTTGCCAGCCATCGCCAGCAGGATCAGCGGCACGCCGAACACGGCGATACGTAGCCACCCGGCGGCGTCGGCCGCCACGACCGCATCGGGCACCAGGCCCCGCATCATCGGCGGGGCCAACGGATACGCGACGGCGATGATCAACGCACCGGCTCCGAGCGCGATCCAGCTGGCCTGCACGCCTTCGCGGACGGCCGCGCTGCGCCGCCCTGCGCCGAATTCACGCGCCGAACGCGCTGTGGTGCCGTAGGCAAGGAAGGTCAGCTGGGTGCTGATAATGGCCAGCACCAATGTCGCCACCGCCAGCGCCGCGAGCGCCGCACCACCGAGCCGACCAACGACGGCCAAGTCGAGCATCAGGTACAGCGGCGGCGCGATGAGCACCACCAGTGCCGAGGCCGCGAGCCGGAGGATTAGAGCGCCCCCAACAGGTTCGCGATCACCTCGTCAGCAGTACCGGTATCGCTGTAGCCAGCGGCACGCGTATGTCCACCACCGCCGAGTCGCTGGGCGATGGGCACCAGATCGACCGCCGATTTGCTGCGCAGCGACACATTCCACGCACCCGCCGAGTTCTCCTTGAAGACAGCGGTCACGTCGGCTTCGCGAGCAGTACGCACGATGTCGACGACGCTCTCGCCGTCCTCCCAGTCCATCCCCGCCATCTGCTCGGCATCGACAACCGCGGTGACCAGACCTTTGCCGCCGCAAGCACTTTCGTCAAGGCAGGCAGTCGCCAGCACCGCCGACACCATCGCGAACCAGCCGAACGGATGGGAGTCCAGCAGGATGCGACTCCACTTGGCCGAATCGACCCCGGCGCCGGTCAGCCGACCAGCGACGGTGAACGACGCCGGGCGTGCCCACTTGAACGAGCCGGTGTCGGTGACTAAACCGGCGAACAGGCAGGTCGCGATGTCCGGCGTCAACTCGACGCCGAGCGCGTCGAGCACGTCGAGCACCAACACCGCCGTGCAGTCCGAGTCTGCATCGATCAAATCCAAGTCGGCGAAGCCGGTGTTGGAGATGTGATGATCGATGCAGATCGTCGCGTCGGAATCGGTCAACACCGAAGCCAGAACGCCGAGCCGGTCGATCGTCGCCGCATCCACGGCAACGGTGACCGCTGCTGGGGCCAGTTCCGCGTCGTCGACAATCAGCTCCGAGCCCGGCAGCTGCCGCAGCGTGTCCGGAAGCAACTCCGGCCCGGAGAACGACACGTCCACCGCGACCCCACGGTCGCGCAGCGCCAGCCCGAGGGCCAGGGCGCTGCCGATGGTGTCGGCATCGGGCCGGAC
>NZ_JBAQWU010000136.1:0-18393 GCF_049299075.1 Gordonia sp. (in: high G+C Gram-positive bacteria) | reverse complement strand
GGGCAGGCTGGCCGGCGGCCCCCCGGGGCGGGGCGTACCGCCAGGTGGGGAAGGCTGTGCATTCACCGTCGCCAGGATACCGGCGCGGCGCTCGCGAACCCGGTCGCGCTGGTACGCGTCCGCGTCGGAGTGATCCGACGTGCTATCGCATTCAGTAATGAGACCGCTGTACCTGCAGGTCGGCCACGGTCGGCCCGTTGGTGTTGAGGTAGCTGTCACAGGCGGCGGCCCCGTCCTTCGGCGCCGTGCATCGGGTCGCACAGGTCAGCGTCACCGGAATCGGATCGATGGCCGAGTGCACGGCCGGTCGCGAGCCCTTCGGGGTGCAGGAGGCCACCGCCCGAATCTCAGGTCGCGTCTGTTGGACGCACGCCAGCGGCGCGGGCAGATCGCCCTTGGCGATCGCTTCCTGGTTGGTTTCGGTCGGTGCCGCGATCAGCGGGGCTCGAGCACCGTGAAGCCGGTGAAGGTGGCGAGCTCGTCGGGCAGGATCACCGAACCGTCGGGCTGCTGGTGGTTCTCTAGGATTGCGACCAGCCAGCGGGTCGTCGCGAGGGTGCCGTTGAGGGTGGCGGCGGTCTGCGGTTTACCGTTCTCATCGCGATAGCGGGTGGCCAGGCGGCGGGCCTGGAATGTCGTGCAGTTCGAGGTGGAGGTCAGCTCGCGGTAGGTGCGCTGCGACGGCACCCAGGCCTCGCAGTCGAATTTGCGCGCCGCGGAGCTGCCCAAGTCGCCGGCGGCCACGTCGATTACCCGGTAGGGGACGTCGATGGCGGCGAGCATCGACTTCTCGAAGTCGAGCAGCCGCTGATGCTCGGCCTCGGCTTCCTCCGGCTTGCAGTAGACGAAGCCTTCGACCTTGTCGAACTGGTGAACGCGAATGATGCCGCGGGTGTCCTTCCCGTACGAGCCGGCTTCGCGCCGGAAGCAGGTCGACCACCCGGCGTAGCGTTTCGGGCCGCCGGACAGGTCCAGGATCTCGTCGGAGTGGTAGCCGGCGAGCGGCACCTCCGAGGTGCCGACCAAGTAGAGGTCGTCTTCTTCCAGGCGATAGACCTCGGCGGCATGCTCGCCGAGGAATCCGGTGCCGCGCATCACCTCGGGCCGGACCAGCACCGGCGGGATCATCAGGGTGTAGCCGGCCGCGGTCGCTTTGGCAGCAGCCATATTCAGCAGGCCCAACTGCAGCATGGCGCCCGGCCCGGTGAGGAAGTAGAAGCGCGAACCGGACACCTTGGCGCCGCGGCCCATGTCGATCAGACCGAGGGCCTCGCTGATCTCCAGGTGGTCTTTTGGATCGGGGATTTCACGCGGGGTGCCGACGTGCTCAAGGACCCGGTAGTCGTCCTCGCCGCCGGGCGGCGTTTGCGGTGCGGTGAGGTTCGAGATCGCGCGATGCGTCGCGGCGAAACTCTCTTCGGCCTCGTTCTGCCGGGCGACGGCAGCCTTCACCTGGTCGGCGAGCTCCTTACCGCGCGCCAGCAGCGCGGCCTTCTCATCGCCGGATGCCTGGCCGACCTGCTTGCCGAAGCTCTTCTGCTCCGAGCGCAGCGTGTCGGCTTCGACAATCGCCGCCCGCCGGAGCGCGTCGGTATCCAGGAGCTTGTC
The DNA here is from genome assembly GCF_049299075.1 of Gordonia sp. (in: high G+C Gram-positive bacteria). Lineage (GTDB taxonomy): Bacteria > Actinomycetota > Actinomycetes > Mycobacteriales > Mycobacteriaceae > Gordonia. Next base: position 16,785 of record NZ_JBAQWU010000136.1, on the reverse strand, counting down.
GACGAGGCTCGGATCCTCCCCGCGGGCGCGCTGTGAATCGCGGACCAAATCGGGGTTTTCGCGCAGAATCTTCAGGTCAATCACGGTTCAAACCCTACTCGGCGGACAGTTGCGGCGGGCACCAGGCATGATGGACGACGATGAGCTCTTCCGAAGTTGATAGACAAAGCCCCGAAGGTACGGTTCCTGCGCCCCGCGTGACGGTGTCGCGGCTGGTTGCGGTGCTGGTCGCAGTGCTGCTCGGTGCCGTCGCGGCGGGCGGTGTTATCGCCTGGCGCGGTGGATTCTCCGAGTCCGGCGGCCTGGGTTCGACGGTCATCGGTGAAGGCGGCTCCTACAACGAGACCGACTTCACCCGATCGCAGGCTGGCGACTGCCTGACCTGGACCGACGATAACGCCGGGACGCCGACCAAGGTGAGCTGCGTCGAGGGGCACCGATTCGAAGTCGCGGGCACGCTGGACACCGCGCAGTTCCCCGGATCCGAGTTCGGTGCGAATGCACCCTGGCCCGGCCCCGAACGCTTTGCGCTGGTTCGCGATGAGCAGTGTGGCGTCGTCGTCGATCGATACCTCAACGGAGGACTCGATCCGCAGGGGCGCCTCGCCGTCGGCCTGATGTTCCCGTCACAGTCTCAATGGGATCGAGGTGCGCGGGTCCTGCGCTGCGGCATCGAGCAGCCCGGACCGAACGGTGACCAGCTTGAGTTCACTGGCCGTGCCGCCGACACCGACCAGTCGTTTGCTTGGCCCGAGGGCACGTGCATCGGGTTCGACGAGGCGACACGCAAGCCGACGACGCAGCCGGTTGACTGCTCCGCGCCGCACGCTTTCCAGACCACGGGCGTCGTCGATCTGTCGCAGCGCTTCGGTGCCCGAAATTCGGGTAAGCCGTGGCCGGCGATCGCCGCCCAAAACGAGTACCTACAGACCATCTGCCCGAACCGGACGAACCAGTTCTTCGGCGGCGAGAACAAGTTCAAAGCCTCCACGCTGAACGTGCAGTGGTCGGTGATCTCCGAGGTCAGTTGGATGAACGGGAGCCGGCGCGTGGTGTGCTACGTCGCCCTGCCCGATCGCGGCGGATTCGCGAAGTTGGTCGGCGACGCGCGGGAGCAATTGCTGGTCAATGGCAAGATTCCGGTGCCGCCAGAAGAGGGCCCGCCCGGGCGCGCCTTGCCCACCCCCGTTCCGCTGCCAGGTGGCTATTCGCCCAGCGACCAGGAACAGCCCGCTCCCGGCGGCGGATAGGCATGCCGTTCGCGATGAACGACAAGGACTTCGAGATCCTTGTCGGCGAAGCGTTGGACTTGCTCCCCGAGGAGCTGATGAACGCCATGGACAACGTGGTGATCATGATTGAGCCGTTCAACCCGGAAGACCGCAATCTGCTGGGGCTGTATCACGGGGTCGCGCTCACCCAGCGCACCACGGAATACGCCGGCTATCTCCCGGACACGATCGAGATATACCGCGACATCATTCTGTCGATCTGCCACACCGCAGAAGAGGTGCGCCAGCAGGTGGCGATCACCGTGCTGCACGAGATCGGGCACCACTTCGGCATCGACGACCAGTGGCTGCACGAGCACGGCTGGGGCTAACCCAGCGGCTCGGCGACCGCGGAGAGGAAGTCGGTCGCGGCGCCCCAGCGGTTGAGTTGCCAGCCGTCGTCGGTGAGTTCGAGTTCCACCGAGTCGGTGTTGCGCAGATGATTGCGCAGCGCGAATTCCGGGTCGACGTTGGCCAGGTGCGCGGCGATCAGCCGAATGGCAGCGCCGTGCGAGACCAGGTACACATCGCGCGGATCGGCGACAAGTAGGTTCTCGTCGGCCAGCCGGTTGAGCACAGGCACGTACCGGGCATGCACCATCGCCAATGATTCACCGCCGGGTAGGCGGGCGTCGAGGTCACCGTGATGCCAGGCGTGCACGACATCGCGGAAGGACTCGTGCGCTTCCCGGTCGCTGCGGCCTTCGAGGTCGCCGACCTGGACCTCATGGACGTCATCGATGGACGTCGTGTCGACGTCCCATGCCGACGCGATCAGCTCCGCGGTTTGTCGGGCGCGGTTGGCCTGCGAGCTGAGGAGCACCGCCGGTGCGGCCAGCGGATTGGTCAGCCCGAACCGGATCCCTTGGCTCGCCCCGAAATCGGTGAGATGTGCGCCGGGCAGGGCGGTATCGAGCTGCTGTCGGATATTTGCGGTGGTCTCGCCGTGGCGGACCAGGAACAGCCGTGCCATTTCAGTCGCCTCCCTCGGTCAGTTCGGTGAACCAGTTGATGCTTTCAGTGTGATCAACGGGCGGGCTCGCGCCGTTGTTCCGGTCTACTGGCCACGATCCGAGAAAGACGACCCGTTCGGCGGTGCGGTGCAGTGCGCGCAGGGCTTCGCCGACGGCGGCGTCGTCGAGGTGACCGGCTGCATCGAGAAAGAAGCGGTACTGGCCGGAGGCGCCCTGCCTGCGTGGTCGTGACTCGATGCGGGTGAGATCGACTCCGCGAGAAGCGAATTCGGTCATCGCGGCGACCAAGCTGCCCGGCCGGTTGGATAGATCGAGGATCACCGAAGTGCGGTCGGCCCCGGTGCGTGGTGTCGGCCGGCCGGCCCGCCCGATCAGCAGGAAGCGGGTGTGGGCGTCGGGAGAGTCGGCGACGTTCTCGGCGATCGGGACCAGCTCGTAGAGCTCCGTGGCAATCGGCGTGGTGACCGCCGCATCTGCTTTGCCGAGTGAAACATCCTGCGCTGCACCGGAGTTTGACGATGCGGGCACGAACTCGGCATGTGGAAACTGTTGCTGAATGCGCTCGCGGACCTGCGCTGCGGCGACCGGGTAGGCGGCGAGGGTGCGCACCTGATCGGTGGGCAGGGCTTCGCGACCGGCGATGCTGAAGGCAATGTCGAGCGTGGCTTCGGCGTACGCCTGAACGCGGTGCTCGGCGTCGCGGGGCACGAGCGCGTCCATCGTGGCGGGCACCGAACCCTCCAGCGAACTTTCGATCGGGACGCAAGCGTAGTCGGCTTCGCCGCTGCGGACGAGCGCGATGGCGGCGGCCGGCGAGTTGGCGGGAACCGTGCTGACCTGATCGTCGACTTCGACTGCGCGGCGCTCCAGTAGGAGGTTTAGCGCCATTTCGGTGAAGGTTCCGGCGGGGCCGAAGTAAGCGAAGACGGTCACGACGTCCAGGGTAGTCGGTCGGGAAAGGTCCGACGGTGCTTGACGAACTCCCCGCAGCACTCTAAGTTAGGTCACCATAAGTAAGGTGCACCTAAGTATGAATGGAGCAGGCCTCGTGACCGCAACCGAACCCGCTGCCGTCGCCGTCCCGTGCGACGCTGAACGGATCCAGACGGCGTGCCGCCGCGCCCAGGAGGGCACGCTCTCGGTGGACGGATGCGCGCCGGCCGCCGTCGCGATGGTCCATCTCTTCGAATCCGAAGCGTTCATGGTGGTGCCCGATGACGCCCCGGTGCGTGAGCTGGCTGAGCTCGCCCTCGACGGAACGCCTGCCATGCTGGAGCTGGCCGACTGTGCGCCGATCAGCCTGCGCGAGCGGGTGCGGTCGCTCATCTGGCTGTCGGGCCGGGTGCACGCGGTTCCGTCTGAACTCGAGCGGGAACTCGCTGTGGAGATCGTCGGCGACCATCCCGATGCGCGACTCTTGGACGTCGGGCACGGCCACTGCCTGCTGCGCCTGCACGTCGACAGCGCCGTGATCGCCACGGCGGCGGGGGCGTCATCGGTGGATGCGAGCACGCTCTCGATGGCCGAACCGGACCCGTTCTGGGAGTACGAGGGTCAGTGGCTCTCGCATCTGGATGCCGACCATCAGGACCTCGTCTACCGCCTCGCGAGCCGGTTTCCCGAAGCGTTGCAGCGCGGTCGGGTTCGGCCGCTCGGACTGGACCGCTTCGGCATCACCTTCCGGGTGGAGACGGCTACGTCCGACGACGATGTGCGCCTCGCGTTCGGCCGCCCGTGCGCCGGGGTCGGCGACCTGTCTGCTGCTCTGCACGACCTGGTGGACGAGCAGTGACGTCCACCATGAGCCGGCGCTTTGCCGCGCAAAGCGCCCTGGGCTACGACGCACGGATCGTGAACCTGGTCCCCGGCTACGCCGAACTGCACGAGATCAGCGCGGCACTGCTCGCCGCCCGGCTGCCCGAACGCGCGCGGGTCCTGGTGGTCGGTGCGGGCACCGGCACCGAGACACTGGCTCTGGCGCAGGCGAATGCGGGCTGGGAGTTGGTCGGCGTCGATCCGTCGGCGGATATGCTCGCGGTGGCCCGCCGCCGCGGTGCGGCCGCCGGGTTGCCGAACGCGTCCTTCCATGAGGGGTACGTCGCCGATCTGCCGGACGCTGGGGGATTCGGCGCTGCGGGATTCGGCGCTGGAGGATTCGACGCGGCCGTCAGTCTGCTGGTGATGCACTTTGTCGCCGGAGACGACGCCAAGGCTACTTACCTGGGCGAGATCGCGGGCCGTCTGCGAGTGGGCGCACCTCTGTTGCTGTGCGATCTGATGGAACACGATGAGGACGACCTCGACGTGATCGCCGAATATGCCTGTGCGCGTGGGGTTGGCACCGAGGCGCTGGCCGGTATCCGGCAGCGCCTGCAGGCCGATTTTCACCCGCTTAGCGAAGAGCAACTCCGGGAGTTGGGCGAGGTGGCCGGATTTGCCCTGCCGCGTCCGTACTTCCGCGGAGTCGCCTTCGTCGCGAACGAGCTGCAACGGCGCAGCGACTGACGCGACCGGTCAAACCGGCGCAGATGAGGGAACTGGTGACTCATCTGCGCCGGTTTGACCATCAGAATGGTCGATGGGCGGCCGACGAGGGGCGCTCCACCGTCGGGGACCCGGTGTGTGGTCTCGTAGCGAGGCCGTGCCTGCTTCGGTGGTTGAGCCGGGGCCGAGGTACGAGGCTCCGTGTCGAAACCACGCCCCGGCTAGGCTGGCGACCGTGACGCTGTGGACCCGGTTGCGGGAGGCTCCCGAACCGGACGTACCCGTGGTCCGCGACGCCGCCGAGCGCCGCGCGTTAATCATCGAGCTGGTAATCGTCGGGGTCCTGACGTTCGGTTTTTCAGCGCTGTCAGCGATCCTCTGGCTGCTCGACGCCCAGCTGACCGGCGGCATCGGATCAACGACGGTGGAGCTGAACCCGGCCGAGTCTGACGTCGCCGGGATTGACTTTGTTCGCCAGTGGATGCGCGCCGCGCGCCTCGTGGCGATCGGTGCGCTTGGCGTCTATCTGTTGTGGCGCAGCGGGATTCGGCTGTCGAAGGTCGGGATTGCCCGGCCGGCGCAGCGCGATGTTCCGCCCGCGTTGGGACTCGCCGCCTTGATCGGCTTGCCTGGTTTGGCATTGGTGGCCCTCGCCGCCGCGCTCGGTCTGAACGCGGAATTGGTGCCAGCGCCCGGCGACACCACCTGGTGGCGGTACGGCACGCTGGTGTTGATCGCTATCGGCAATGCGGTGGCCGAAGAAGTGATCGTGGTGGCCTACTTCCTGATTCGGCTGCGGCAGCTCGGCGTCGGGCAGTACATGGCGCTGGCCTCGTCGGCACTCCTCCGCGGCAGCTACCACCTGTATCAGGGCTTCGGCGGGGGAGTGGGAAATGCGGTGATGGGCGTGATCTTCGCCCGCTGGTACCAAGCCACGGCGCGCCTGTGGCCGCTAATCATCGCGCACGCGGTGATCGACATCGTAGCCTTCGTCGGCTACGCCCTCCTCGCCCCGCAGCTGTCTTGGCTTAGCGGTTGACGATCTCACCGTCATCTCCTGCACCCGTGCTGCAAGTGGCGACATCGGCGACGAGCCGGCGGTAATCGCACTGGAATAGTTCTGCCCTTGACTCGCCGGGAGACGAGAAGTGGAGACGGCGCTGTCGTCGGGGAAACAGGCCGCGTTTGTCTGCGCGATGGCCGGCGCGAGGGAATCGAAGGCCTTTCTGTCGGTACTGGACACGCTGCTGCGCGCCTACATGGGCGGGGCGATTCTGGCGATAGGTGCCGCAATCTGGGTGGCGCAGTGACCATCGTGCTGGTGCTGGTGCTGGTGCTGGTGCTGGTGCTGGTGCTGGTGCTGGTGCGCGGCGCCGGTGCAAATGGCTGGTGTCGACCGGTGTCGTTGCCGCTATCGATGTCGACGTCGGTGTCGGGCAAGGTGCACGGGAAGACCCGGCCGATTCAGCGTAAGCCGGAGGAGGAAGTGGTGATCGCTGGATAGGGTTTCCGGCATGGAAGCGGTTCGGCTCAGCGCGCACGTCACGATGCTGCCCGGTGACAGAGGTGGCGCATTTCCGCACGGCAACCCGCTGGTGGTGCGGGGTGGCGATACGGCGGTGCAGATCGACTCGTCGATCGCCCACCGGGCGGGCGACGTCGACCTGGTGCTGCTCAGCCACGGACACGAGGATCACATGGTCGGGCTGGGCGCGACCACCGCGCCCGTCATGGTGCATCGGCGTGATGTGGAGACCGTGCAGTCGTGGGAGGAGTACCGGCGGGTGACCCATCTCGTGGAGAGGGAGAACGCCGAGGACCTGCGGCGCACGTTCGCGTTGACCGAGCGGCCGGACGCCACATCCTTCGACGACGATGCGGTGATCGACGTCGGCGGCGGCGTCACGATCGGTGTCGTGCCGCTGCCCGGGCACACGGCCGGACACTGCGGCTTCTACGTGGAACCGGACGGGGTGTTCTTCACCGCCGACGTGGACCTGTCGTCGTTCGGTCCGGTGTACTGCGACGAAGGCTCGGTGCTGGCGGACGTGCGCGCGTCGTTGGCGCGCTGCGCGGAGATCGACGCCGCCGTCTATGCCACGTTCCATCACAAGGGCTGCTATACCGACCGCGATCGCTACCGGGCTGACCTTGCGGTGCACACCAATGTCGTTGACGTGCGGGAGGAGCGGATTCGCGCGTTACTCCAGGACCGCGCGCGGAGTGCGGTGGCACCGGCGGAGCTCGTCGGGCAGGGAGTTGTGTTCACCGTCGGCGGTCGTCGCCCCTGGTACGCCGACACGATGGAGGAGCACATCATTGCGGCACATCTGGTGGAACCGGGGCAGCCAGCCGGCATATCGGGGTAGACCGGAGACATGAGGTACGCACGCGCATGTCTGGCCGTCGGGGCATCGTCGGTACTCATAGTGGCGGGTTGCAGCAGCGAGGAGGCCCCGGAGCCGTCCACGTCGACGACGGTCGGGACACCGAGCGATCCGGTCACAGCGGACCCGACAACAGACTCGATGGTCACTGAAACCGTCACCGAGACAACGACCAAACCCGCCGTGCCGACGGCCGCATTGCCGCAGGAACAGGCTGCGTCTGAGAGTGCCCGGCTTTCGGTGACCGGGGTGCGAGTCGGCCGGCACGACGGCTTCGACCGCGTCGTGTTCGACCTCGCAGGAACACCCAGCCCGGGCTGGATGGCCCGTTTCACTGACGATCCGCGCCGCGCCGGCAGCGGCGATCGCGTCGAGATCGCCGGCCGGAGCGCCATCCAGGTGACGATCACTGGCATCGGCTACCCGTCCGATACCGGCGTCGAACCGTTCATCGGGGCGGTCGGCGGGGAAGGCGGCGTCACGCAGGTCGACGTCGCCGGACCGTTCGAGGGGCAGGCCGTCGCCTTCATCGGCAGCGCAGCCGAGAACCCCGCCGTGCGAATCAGCACGCTGAGTTCACCGACGCGGCTGGTCGTCGACATCGCGCGGTGACCGAGGGGCCTTTCGCAGAGACTTTGGTGCTTTGACCGACACCTGGTGTCGCTCAAAGCACCAAAGAGTTTTCGCGGGCGGTTAACCGAGCCCGTCGCCGGGATATCAGGCAGGGTTGGGGCGGTCGTTGGATCAGGCTCGGTGGTGATCTGACTGGTCAGCAGATAATTCGGACTTGTCGCTGACCAACTGCGGGTTGTTCGGGTTGAGGCGCGAAATGTGGAATGTTGGGCTTCATATTCCACGTTGGACTGCGCCAACTACGAGGCTCCATGCGAACAATTCGCGGAATCGGACGGGTAGCAGGGCTGGGCGTCGCGGTGGCCCTGGTTCTCGGTGCGACGGCCTGCGGATCTTCCGGCGAGCAGTCGGCGGGAACGTCGTCCGCCGGTGCGTCGGGTTCGACGACGACGGCGCCGTTCGACGCGTCGGCGCTGCGCAGTCAACTGCCGGAATCAATCCAGGAATCCGGAGAGCTTCGCGTCGGTACGAATGTGCCATTCGCGCCGATGAACTGCCGGGATGGTGAGCGTCTCGTCGGCTTCGACATCGATTTGGTTCAGGCCATAGCCGAGCTGCTGGAACTGAAAGTGGATGTCCAGGAGCGGCCCTTCCCGAGTCTGATCGGCGGCGTCGAGAACGGTCGCCTTGACATTGCGGCGCGTGGAATATTCGATACAGCCGCGCGTGAGGAAAAGGTCGACATGGTCACTTATCTGCGCGTCGGTACCCAATGGGCAGTGAAGGCCGGCAGTGACATCGATCCCACGGACGCCTGCGGACGCAAGGTCGGCGCGCTGGCCGGTACCACGCAGGAGACGACGGAACTCCCGGCGAAGAGCAAAGCGTGCACATCGCTCGGTGAGATCGACATCGTCGACTTCTCGAGTGAGTCGGCGGCGTTCGCGGCACTGACCAGCGGACGGGTGGATGCTGTCTCCGCCGATTCGTGTGTTCGTGACGTTCGCGCGCCGCCTCGCCGAACGCGGACTCGCCGTCTATAACGTCGAATATCGCCGCGTAGGGGCTGGCGGTGGATGGCCGACGACCTTCTCCGACGTCGCCGAAGCGATCGACTACATCCCCAATGTGCAGGCGGCGAATCGGTCGATCGACTTGAGCAACGTCGTCGTCGCCGGGCATTCAGCGGGCGGACAATTGGCCATGTGGTCGGGTATCCGGCACAAGCTAGACGAGAACGCGGTCGGCGCCAAGCCGAAGTCCCGTCCCCACCAGGTGATTTCGTCGGCCGGACCAGTTGACATGGTGACGGCTGTCGGGATGGGCGACAGGGCCATCGTCACGGCTCTCGGTGGCCGGCCTGACCAAATCCCGGACCGGTACTCCATGGTCGATCCGATCCAGAACATCGATCCACAGATCCCGACGATCGCCATGAACGGCGATCGGGACCGCACCGTGCCCGCCGTCCTGGGTCAGAACTACGTGGCCGCGGCACAGAAGGAAGGCGCGAAGTCGTCGTTCGTGATGATCCCCAGCGGGAACCACGTGTCGATCGTCGACGCGAACAACGAGCAGTTCCTCACCGTGCTGGAAGTAGTCAGCCGGGCCGCTCACCGCGGCAAGGGAGAGTTGACGCCGCCGCGCACTACCGCGTCGCGCTGACGGCGACCGGCGCACGCCGTTGCCACTGGGCCAACAGCGCCGGATCCTGCAACTCCATCCAGGCGATGACGTCCTGATAGGTGGCGCAGATGGTTTCGGGCTTGCCGCACGCATCGCGCATGAAGTCCCACGTCGCGGGGTTGAATGCGTTTCCACTCCAATCGTTGAAGTGATTGGCGATCACCAGCGGCGCACGGTTTCCGTTCAGCGCACGCTCGTACATGTAGTCGTAGGTCTCCTTCACAACGCGACGAATCTTGGGTGCATCCTGCGGCCGATTCTTGCCGCCGTTGTACGAGACCCAGAAGTTGTAGTCGAGGGCGGTTTGGTTCTTCTTCAGGCTCGGTGAGTAGACGTAGGGCACCGGGAACTCCCAGATGCCGCGTTCCTTTTCCGGCCACGCGATCCCGGTGTATTTCGCTGGGAACGACGAATCCCAGGTCATGTCGTGTGCCCGCAGCGCCGGGAAGAGTGTGCGGGGGCTGCCTTCCAGACACGGCGTGCGGCCGCCCTTGATCACCTCCGGGCCAAACGCCGAATCGGCACCGCCGATAATTCCAGTGTTCTCGCGCCAGTTCGTCATCAGAGAGAAGAACTGATCGAGCTCATGGTTCCAGTCGGCCACGGACCAGTCCTTGCCCGGATGCTTTGTTCCGGCACAGAAGTGCCCGACGAAATGCGTCCCCATCTCGTGCCCGGCGTACCAGGTGCGATTCGGATAGTCGATCTGTTGCCGGACCTCCGCTTTGGTGCCGCCGAATGCGAGCGATGACTCGCCGGGCCGGTGACCCGGCCCCCGATACTTCGAACGAGCCTTGTCGGTTAGGAAGTAGAGACCGGTCAGCAGGGCCGTGAAGCGCGCATCAGTCTCATCTGCGGCCTTGAGGAACTCGTCCCAATTGGGGGTCACGCCCACGCCGTCGAACGAGAACAGGATGAACTGCGGCGGGTTCTCGCCAGGAGCGAGCTTCGTCATCGGAACGTTCGAAGCCCGCCGAACTGGGGCGTCAGGAGTCTCGGCCGCGGAAGAGCCCGGCGCGCTGTCCTGTCGATGCGCAACACCCTCGACGGTGACGCAACCGGCGAGAAGGAAGGTGACGCACAGGCCCGCGATGGCCGCCGTCCATCGGCTCGCCGCGGCCCGATGTCGACGGCGCCGATTCGCGGCGGGGGCAATTCTGCGCGGGAGAGGGTTTTCCACGTCACTTCCGAGATGTCGAGCTGCGATTGTGGGTCGCCCTCAATACTAGATAATGTCGCGCGTATGCGGCGAATTGAGCTGTTCGACATCTCCGTGTAGTAGTGATCGAAACAAAAGTCTGTGATGGAAGGACAAATTCAAATTGATTCCGGTGGTACTTAGACTTTCTGCTGGGGTTGTTGTTGCGAGGGCAAAAATTCCTGTTGAATCCTGGTCGGGGCATTCGTTGGAGTTCGGAATGGGCGATCGAGGTATCGTCGGTTCCCGATGGAGAAACTGCTCGGCTACCGGTACAGAGATGACGGGGTGAGTGCGATCACAGAGCCAGATCGGTGTCCGCCATGAGCGATCGAACCAGCGGGGCGGCACGGACTCGGCAGGGCGGGCCGGTGCCGTCGCCGAGGCCGGGGGAGAGCGAAGTGTCCCCGGGGCGCGACGTCGGAATGGGAATCGGCGTGGGAATGGTGCGCCAAGGATTCGTTGATTCAGTGGGGTGGACGTTCGCCGACCGGCAGCACCAGGTGCTGATTTGGCATAGCGGAACGGCAGGCTCGAAAGAAGTGGCTTTCGACGGCGGGCGGGGTGCCCGCGTCATTCCGCGCATGAGTAACCTCTGGCTCGTACCCGCTGGCCATCGTGCGGCCGGCGAGGCGAAAGCGGCCGCCTTCGAGTTTTTACACGTGAGGATCCCGGCGGTCGCGGTGGGCGGTGCCGAACTGAATCCGGTCGTCGGATTGCGCGACCCCGTTCTCCATCGGTTGATTGAGCGGCTCGCGAGCACCGCCGACCGTCACGACGTCGTCGTCCGGCTGCTCCGCAGTTCACTCGTGGACAGCCTGCGCTTCCATCTGCTCGATGCATACGCCGCGTCCCCGTTCAGTCCGCGAACAGAGTGCGCACCGCTTACTGGTCCGCTGAAACAGCAATTGATCGACTACATGCGTAGTTCCTCGGAAACTGACCTCGACCTTGAACAGTTGGCGGGTCTTGCGGGGATGTCTGTTTCTCGATTTCGGAAAGCCTTCTCCGAAGCATTTCACACTACGCCTCACCAGTACCTGCTCGACTTGAGAATAGAGCAGGCAAAGGCATTGGTGACGAGTACCCAGATGTCGATGAGCGAGATCAGCGTGCTCACGGGCTTTTCGAGCCCGAGTCATTTCGCTACCGCCTTCAAAGCCCGAGTTGGGGTGTCGCCGACGGCTTATAGAAAAGACAGCCGATAGCCAACCTGTTCAGAAGGGGAGAAATTTTCGCGCCTGCGCCAAGGTTTCAAAAAATCTCGCGGCTCTTATAGTTTCGTTTCCTCGACCCGGGTGTCCGAACCGAGCAACGGTAGTATCTGCGAGGAGTGGTGGATCGACCGCTCGCCATATGCAGCCAGTGGGCATGAGTGCAGTCAGATGGGCGGATGTGACGGTTGATTGTGAACTCCGAGAGCGGTCGCGAACGGAAGGTGCCGGCGCTGGACCTGCGTCGCCTTGAACAGTTTGTCGCCGTGGTGGAGTGCGGTTCCCTCACCGATGCGGCTGCGCAACTCGGCGTGACGCAGCAAGCGCTGTCGGTCTCGATCCGAGCGCTGGAAGAACAGGTCGGCGTCACCCTCTTCACCCGCTCGCGGGGGATGCGACCGTCCGAGTCGGGGCTACGACTGTACGAGTCAGCGCAGGTACTCCTCGCGGGTGCGCACCGGCTCATCCCGGACGTCCAGGATTCCGCGCGGTCCCAGTCGGAGATTGTGCGGGTTGGTTATACCCCGGGCCTGTCGTCAGTGGACGTCTTCGACGTGGTGCGCGACGGTTTTCCGGCCGACGCGATCCTGCAGTTGCAGGCCCTGTATCCGCGCGCGCTGCGCCGACAACTGGAGCTGGGAAAGATCGATATCGCGTTCCGGCGCGGCGTGCTGCCTCCCGAGGGTTATGCGAGTGCGGTCGCGGGGTTCAGTCGCCTCAACGTGGCAGTGTGCACCGATGTCGCGTCGGATCTCGACTCGGCGGGGATTCACCTTTCCGAGCTGCGGGGACTGTCCCTGGTTCTCTGGGCGCCGGAGAGCCGATCGAGCTACGCCGCGTACTTACTCGCGCAGTGTCGGCGTATCGGATTCGAACCGGACGTGCAGGTAAGTCGCTTCCAGGGACTCGACCAGGTTGCCGCACCGCTCGCGGTGGAGCGCGGCTTCGCGCTGGTCACTGCCGATCCGGGACGACACTGTGGTGGCCGGATCACAGTGTTGCCCGTCCGGGAACAGATGCAGGCGCCGATCCAGGCGCTGTGGCTTCCGACGTCCCGCTGCGGAGTGGTCGGCGACGTCGTCGCTGCCCTCACCGCCCGGGCGGAACTGAGCTGACCCGCGTCGTCAGCGGCAATGCCCGACTGGAATCACGGCAACTCGTTGGCGGGGACGATCGCGTCCGGGCTGAGTCCAAGGTCGCTGAGGATCACGGCGGTGTGCTGGCCGAGGGCGGGGACGTCGCCCATCGGGGCCTCGTAGTCGGCGAAGGTGGCCGGCGGCAGGAGTGCCCGGACTCGGGTGTGCTCGGTGCCGATCTCGCGCCAGCGGTCCCGGGCCGTCAGCTGGGGATGGTCGATGGCCCCGGCAACAGTATTGATCTGGGCGGCCGGAACCCCCGCAGCAGCCAGGCGTTCGGTCAGATCGTCGGTGGTGAAGCGAGCGCTGAGCGCGCCGACCACCGCATCGCAGTCGGCACGATGGGCGACTCGAGCGATATTCGTGGCGAAGCGCGGATCGGCCACGAGATCGGGCCGGTCGAAGACCTCGGTCATCAGATCGCGCCAGCCAGTGTCGCTCTGCACGCCGATCAGCACCTGGCCGTCGGCGGTCGGGTAGGCGTCGTAGGGGGCGATGGCGACGTGGCCGACACCCATCCGCGGGGGTTCGCCGTCGGAGTACATGCGGCTGTAGAACGGATAGCCCATCCACTCAACGGTCGACTCCAGCATCGACACGTCGATCTCGGCGCCTTCGCCGGTCCGTGCCCGGCGCAGAAGCGCGGCCAGCACGGCCTGGGCGCAATACATTCCGGCGGCGATGTCGGCCGTCGGGATGCCGGTCTTGACCGCGTGCTCGGGTGTGCCGGTGATCGAGATCAACCCGGCCTCGGCCTGCACCAACATGTCGTAGGCTTTGCGCTGCGAGTAAGGGCCGCCGCTGCCGAAGCCGGACAGGTTCACCGTCACCAGTTCCGGGTGGTCGGCCCGTAACTGCGTGGCGCCGAGGCCCAGCCGCTCGGCGGCGCCGGGCGCGAGGTTCTGCACAAAGACGTCCGCGCCGTCGATCAGCGTGCGCACCACGTTTCGGCCGGCCTCGGTCTTGAGGTCCACGGCGAGGGACTCCTTGCCGCGGTTGAGCCAGACGAAGTGCGCACCGGTGCCGTCGACGAGGTGGTCGTAGCCGCGGGCGAGGTCGCCGCTGCCGGGGCGCTCCACCTTGATCACGCGCGCACCGAAGTCGGCGAGCTGGCGGGTGGCGAGCGGTGCCGCGACCGCTTGCTCTAGAGCGACGACGGTGTAGCCGGTGAGTGGGTGGATGGGACGCTCCGTCCTTGGGGCGTGGTTTCGACTCGCTGCGCTCGCTCAACCATCGAAGGGAGAGCTCGCGCAGCCATCGAAGGGGAGGGCGCGCTCGATCGTGGAAGCGGGTACTTGCCGTCAGGCGTCGGTCTTTTCGGCGCGGAGCTCGTGGCCGCTGGAGGTGAGGCAGCGGCCCGACGTTAGATCCCACTGCCAGCCGTGCAGGTTGCAGGTCAACTTGTTGCCCTCGATGACCCCGAACTTGCTCAGGTCGGCCTTGAGATGGGGACAGCGGCGCTGGATGGTCCAACCGTCGAGTTCTACCGAGGCGTCGTCGTCGTGCGCCTCGGAGAACCAGCCGTCGGCGTAGGCGATCCGCTCGTCGGTGAGGCACTTGAAGAACGTGTAGAGGTACTCGTTGTAGCCGCCGATACGCCAGGTGGAGAAGCGCGTCGACAGGAAGATCGTGTTGACCCAATCCGGCTCGTTATCGCGCAGCACGGTGCGGACCAGCTCGGGGGCGATTCGGAAACCGTAGCGGTACTTGCCGTCGCCGTCCTGCCGCATCCGTACGGTCCGCTCGGGGAAGTCCAGGACGAAGGTCTCCTCGCCGACCACCAGCCCGACCGGGTAGCCGATGCCGTCGCAGATCAGATCCGACTGCGCCATGATCGGCTCGAACAGCTCCTTGAGCTGCGGCAGCAGCGGATCGCCGTCGGCCGGGGCCCACGACGCCTTCTCCGCGGCGATGATCGGCGCGAACTTCTCCTTCATAGCGTCCAGGTACGGCTTCTTGTTCTCACCGAACACCTGCTCCGGCGGATACGGGTGCTCGATCTCCAGCAGGTCGCGGCCGCGGAAGTCGGCCTTCGAGCCGGACACCATCATCAGACCGCGATGCTTCTCGCCGTCGTCGGTGCCGTGTGTCGTCATCTGCTCCAGGAACTCGGCCTGGTCGGGGAAGATGCTGGCCGCATCCTCGTCGCTGCCGGTGTTGAAGTCATTGACGCCGTACAGCTCGTCGTCGAGGAACATCGGCGGGCCGGCCGAGGGGACCACCCAGGTGGCGCCGACCTGCTCGATGTAGCTGCGCGCCCGGTCCATGCCGCGCTGACGTTTCTGCTTGGCGAAGTTCGCCTTCGACTTACGCGGGATGTCGTAGACCATCGGATACCAGATGGCGCCCGAATACTGCAGCAGGTGCACGTCGACGTGACCGAACTCGTCGTTGATCACGTCGAGATCGACCGGCCGGGCGTCGTTCATGTTGAAGACGACGGTCTGGCCGTCGTCGATCAGGATGCCCGAGTCGCCGATTGGGCCGTCCGCCGGTGCCCGCAGCGCGATGATCATGACGTCCAGGTCGCCCTTCGGGCCGGAGACCTTCTGCTTGACCGAGTCGGTGGTCTCCACGAACTTGTGAAAGCCGAGGCGCTCGAGGTCGCGCTTGAGATCGGGCACCGGGTAGTCGGGCAGCAGAACGGTGGCGTCCTTGTTGACGTTCTCGATCAGGTTCTGCTCGTCGTAGTGGTCGCGGTGCAGGTGCGAGACGTAGAGGTAATCGCAATCGCCCAGCGCTTTCCAATCCAGCTCGGTGTTGTCCGGGAACGGAATCCACGACGCAAAATACGCCGGATTGACCCACGGATCGCACAGGATCGACCCGGCCGCGGTCTGGATGTGGAAACCGGCATGGCCGATGGAGGTGATCTGCACGGGGCTGCGACCTTTCGGGTGGAACTGGGCTGTCGATAGATCTGGGGCTGTCCCCTCAGCTTATCGGGCGCCGACGACGCAGCGCCTGGGCCTTGAGTCCCGGTGTGACCGACCTAGCAGGCGCGCACCCTTTAGGTACGTTCGGGAGTACACATCGATCCACCGGGGTCGCTGGCGAAAGGGGTAGCGAATGCGGTGGCTCGATACGGCACTCGATCGGTCTGTGGTGCTCGGCTACTCGAAGCTCGGTTTCCGCGTGCGGGCCACGTCGTGGGCGGACGAAGAGCTGGCGCCGGGCGCGCTGGTGGGCCGGACCGTGGTGGTGACCGGGGCGACGTCGGGAATCGGGGCGGCCATCGCCGGACGCGTCGCCGACCTGGGCGGTGCGGCGGTGCTCGTGGGGCGCAACCCGGATCGCGCACAGGAGGTACGTGCGGGGATCATCCGGCGCAATCCGGCGGCCGTGGTGCGCATTGAACTCGGCGACATCTCCGATCCGGCGGACGTCCGTGATCTCGCTGCCCGACTATCCGAGGGCCCCGTCGACGGTCTCGTGCACAACGCCGGAGTGATGCCGTCTGCACGCACCGAATCGTCCGGCGGCCACGAGCTGTCGCTGGCAACCCATGTTCTCGGACCGATACTGCTCACTGAACTGCTGCTACCCCGGCTCGCCGAGAGCGATGACGCCCGCGTCATCTTCATGTCCTCGGGCGGTATGTACACCGCAGAACTGCCGGTCGACGACATCGAGTACCGCTCCAGCGAGTACCAGGGCGCGCGTGCTTATGCCCGCACCAAACGTATTCAGGGTGCATTGCTGGCGCCGCTGGCCGCGCGCTGGGCTCCGGCGGGCGTGATGGTGGCCGGTATGCACCCCGGCTGGGTCGACACCCCGGGGGTCAGCGACTCGCTGCCGCGCTTCGCCCGAATGGCTGGCCCGCTGTTGCGCAGCGCAGCGCAGGGCGCGGACACCGCGGTCT
>NZ_JBAQWU010000135.1:0-5047 GCF_049299075.1 Gordonia sp. (in: high G+C Gram-positive bacteria) | reverse complement strand
GGCGATGTGCCCACCGTCGCTCCGGCGACGCCGACGGTCTCGCCGCCGCAGTCTGCCGCGCCGATCGGCACGGTCATCGCCAGCCCGGGCGGGACGGCGCTGGCCCAGTCGCGCAGCACCCTCGCCGTCCTCGGTGACGACGGCGTGGTGCGTCTACACACCGCACCGGGGGCCGCCGACACCTCACCCCCGCGTGTCGTGGACCTACCCGGCGTGACGGCGGTGATCGCCGACGGCGACGGCTTCCTGGCCGTGTCTCCCACCCAGGTGTCGCGGATCGCCACCGACAGCACTGTCCGCCGCGTCGCCGGCGATCAAGGCGCGGCCATCAGTGTGGCGGTGCGCGGCGACCAAATTCTGGTGGGCACCAGCGACGGCCACCTGCGGGTGCTCTCGGCCAGCGGCCAGCTCCAGCGCGATATCTACGAGTTCGTGCGGGTCGACCAGATTCTCGTGGCGCCAGCGACGTCCGACCTCGATGGCCAAGTGGTGGTACTCGATCGGGCGCAGTCGCTGGTCGCACCGGTCAACATCGACACCGGTGAGCGGCTCGCCGCCCTGCGTGCGGGCAGCGGTGCGACCCTGGCCGTCGACGACTCCTATGGTCGCATTCTGGTCGCCAACACCCGCGACAATGAGGTGCTCGGCTTCTACGGCCAGCCGATCGTGATGCGTTTCCGATTCCCGGTCGCCGCCAGCCCATATGCGATCACCTGGGACGTCGCTCAGAAGCGACTGTGGGTGTCCACGACCGGCGACAACCAGGCCATCGCTTACGACGCCAGTACCGGCGAACTGCGCGAACTCACTCGTATCCCCACCGTCGGCCAGGTCGGCG
Organism: Gordonia sp. (in: high G+C Gram-positive bacteria); assembly: GCF_049299075.1. Lineage (GTDB taxonomy): Bacteria > Actinomycetota > Actinomycetes > Mycobacteriales > Mycobacteriaceae > Gordonia. The sequence goes on along the minus strand of NZ_JBAQWU010000135.1, from coordinate 4,209 downwards.
CGATGGCGACCGACCCCGCCAACGGCATGTTGTACCTGATCTCCCAGCGCGGCGACGGCCTCCAGGTAGTGCCGTCCGCGTTGACCGCAACCGCTCGCTAAACACGTAGAACAGGACGCCAAATCGTGTCGCTCTCCCCCGCTCCGCGCTCGCCCCGCGCACTGTTCGCGGTGAACCGGCTGGTGTATCCGCCGCTGCTCGCGCTGATGTTCCGGGTATCGCCCGAGTCAATCCACCGGATCATCTCGCGTTTCTTGCGGGTCGGCGGCCGTACCCCGGGCATACGGTGGCTGCTCGCCGCGGTCCTCGCCCCACGTGACGACGTGCTGCGCTCCACCGCCTTTGGTGTCGAGTTCCCGTCGCCCATCGGTCTGGCGGCTGGCTTCGACAAGTCCGCCGAGGCGGTCAATGTGTGGGGCCAGCTCGGCTTCGGATACGCAGAGATCGGGACCATCACTGGCCGCCCGCAGCCAGGCAATCCGCAGCCGCGGCTGTTCCGGCTACCCGCCGACAAAGCATTGATCAACCGGATGGGCTTCAACAATCCGGGCGCGCAGGCGGCCGCCGTAAAACTCGCTGATCCTCGTCCCGGACCGCGGCGGGTACCCATCGGGGCAAATATCGGCAAAACCAAAGTCGTGCCTGTCGACGATGCCATCGGCGACTACCGACTCAGCGCCCGGTTGCTCGGCCCACTCGCCGACTTCGTCGTCGTGAACGTCTCCTCCCCCAACACTCCGGGCCTGCGCGACCTGCAGGCCGTCCAGTCGTTGCGCCCGATCCTCGCGGCCGTCCAGGAGGTGGCCGAGGTGCCGGTGCTGGTGAAGATCGCGCCGGATCTTTCCGACGCGGATGTCGATGCAGTCGCCGACCTCGCTGTCGAGCTCGGGCTGGCTGGCATCGTGGCCACCAATACGACGATCTCGCGCACTGGTTTACGGACGCCGGACACCGAGGTCGAGGCGATCGGGGCGGGCGGCCTCTCTGGCCCGCCGGTGCGAGAAAGGTCGCTGCAGGTACTGCGGCGCTTGCACGCCCGCGTCGGCGGCCAAGTGACGCTGATCAGTGTCGGCGGCATCGAAACGGTCGACGACGCCTGGGAGCGGATCCAGGCTGGCGCCAGCCTCCTTCAGGTCTACACCGGCTTCATCTACGGCGGTCCAGTGTGGCTCCGTCAACTCAACGACGGTGTCGCCCAACGCATTCGGGCCGCCGGTTTCACCAGCCTCACCGAAGCAGTCGGCTCGGCCGCCTGACTACTTAACACCAACCTACTCAACACCTACCGAATCAGCGCCTACCTACTTCAGCGCCTGACTATTCGTCGCCTGGCTGCTCGAAAATACCGACCAGCGCGCCGCGCGCGATGGCATGCGGAAACAGGTTGAAGCCGAGGTAGGCCGGGCTCGCACCGTCGGGCAGGTCGAGCGATTCCACATCGACGGCGTGCACAACAAAGAAGTAGCGGTGCGGGCCGTGGCCGGGGGGTGGGCCAGCGCCGACGAACTGGGCCAGACCCGCGTCGCCGCGCAACGTGACCGCGGGCGTTGGGAGGTCCGGGCTGTCGGGCGCTCCCGCATTAGTCGGCAGCGCGGTGACCGAGGCCGGGATGTCCGCGACGGCCCAATGCCAGAACCCGGATGCGGTCGGCGCATCTGGGTCGTAGCAGGTGACGACAAAACTTTTGGTCTCCGCCGGGAATCCGGTCCAGCTCAGCTGCGGCGACACGTCCTGGCCGCCAGCGCCGAGGATCGCCGACGCCTGCGGCCGCGGCAGGGTCTGACCGGCGGAAAAATCGGCCGAGGTGACGCTGATTTCCGGCAGGGCGGGCAGCGCGTCGTACGGATTGTAAGGAGTCATACCCCATGCTTACCCGACGCCGCGCCGCCCCGCTGAGTGCTACGGACTTCAGGCCGCCGGAACGCTGCCCAGCGCACCGTCGAGGATCCCGGTCAGCACACCCGGCAGATCGCCAACGATGCCGGACAGGGAATCGGGCAGGCTGCCGTTGCCGGTCTGACCGGACTCCGGAGCTGAGCGCGGCGTCGCGGACGCGGTCTCGTTGACGATCATCGTCGAGGCATGCTGCGCGGCACCGGTATCGGTGGTCGCGGCGCTCTCGCAGATCACGCTGACTGCATATGACTTCCGGGCCTTGGCCGGTGTGACGGCGAGGGTCTCGACGACCGGCGTGCCGGCCGTCACCTTGACGTCCTTCTTAGTCTCGAGGGTCGCAGTCTTCAGCCTCGCGTGCGCATCCCGGGCCTCCTGGCTCTCGGTTGCCGCGCCAGGCGTATTGATCTGCTTGGCAACCACGTCCTGATCGCTGGCGCTAGCCGCCGGAGCCAGCGCGATGGTGCAAGTCTGCTCGGGAAGTCCCGCGGCGACGGCGACGGTGACCTCGACGTTGCGACCTGCATCCTTCACGATGCCCGTCGCCGTGTGATTGGTGCTGGTCACTGCCGCGCCAGCCAAGCCTGCGGTGAGTCCGGCGGCGGCGAACGCCGCTGCGGCGCCCAGTCCGATTCGAGTGCTGATCCTCATGGCAATTCCACCCCTTCTGTTGGTCTCCGGCCGCCGCACATCAATGGCGGCCAGCATCCACCCTAGAGGAGAAATCACATTAGCACCAACAGTCCCATTAGTAACATTGGCCACAGCCTCGTCGCGCCGACCGCGTCCGTCCAGGAGATCGTCAGCAGCCCCGGGGAACTTTCCAGCCCTCCCGCACCCGATCCGCCGCGGCACTCACCGTCCTCACGGCATCCACGCTGCTGCTCACCGCCTGCACCGGCGACAATCCCGACGACGCTGCGCGGTCGACAACGACCACGAACGCTGCGTCCAGCACCGCCTCGGTCGATGCGACTGTGCTCGACACTGGCACCTACGCAACCAAGCCTCGACCGTACTTCGGCAAACCCGGCGACGACATGATCCTGGAAGTCGAGGGCCAACGGATGGCCGAGTTCGTCCTGGTGCCCTTCGAGATCGACCCGGGCCTGATCGACGGCAAAATGCCGACCGGAGTGATCACCGACAAGGATCAGCTCACGATGATCTTCTCCCCCGAAATGGCGAAGGTCCCGGCCATGGACACCATGATGATGGGCTACGTGAGCACGGCGTCCACCGAAGCATCGGTCGCCAAGTCCGACGCCCGCTCGATGAACAACGTCGCGCTGCGCTTCCTGACTCCGCAAGACGCGACCGCGGCCGCCGAGCAGATGTCCGCGGCCGCCGCAGTAACCGCGGTCTACTCGACGGGAACTCTGCCAGGCTCGCCCAACACCACGTTCGTTCGCGGCCCGGGCCCCGACGGCGGCGAGGTCTGGATGGCCTTCACCGCGACCAGGAGCTTCGTCGTCTACCAGTGGTACGGAGTCGGCGAGACGCAGAACGACAAGTTCGAGTCGACCCTTGTCCGCGGCACCACCGATCGCGTGGCGATGATCAACAAGTTCCCGGCCGCCCCCACCAAGGCCGAGGCCCAAGCCGCCGGTACCACCGGCTCAACCCGTCCACTGATGGACCAGAATCACATCCTGATCTACGCAATCCCGCTACCGGACAGCAAGATCACCCGCAAGGGCACCCTCGGCGCCGCCAAGCGGGCCGTCTACGGACCGCGCGGTATGGCCCATACCTCGACCAATCCCCCGGTCACCTACGAAATGCTGAGGAGCACCGGCTCCACGGCGAACGCAGTCGAGGGTTCGGTGGTGTACCGCGCCGACACTCCCGACGGCGCCACGAAGATCTACAACGAGATCAACGCCGACATCACCACGCGCGGCGGCGCGTCCGCCACGAGCCCGACCGGGCTCCCGCAGGCGACCTGCTCGAAAAACACCACCGCCGGTGGCACCGAGTACCACAGCTGTCTGATCCAGAACGGCCGCTACCTCGGCTACACCGACGGCAAGGAGCTGACCGAAGCGCAGCAGAAGATCTCCGCGCAGTACCTGATCTTCCAACAGGTGGACCAGAATGCCCGATGACTGCCTCCCTGCGAGACGACCACTCCCCGGCCAAGAGCTTTAGGAGCGCAGCAGGAAGTGCTCCAGCACATCGGTGCCGAAGAGCACTGCGTCGACCGGAACACGCTCGTCGATGCCGTGGAACAGTGCGGCGAAGTCCAGTTCGGGCGGCAACCGCAGCGGAGCGAAACCGAAGCAGCGAATGCCGAGGGTCGCGAAGGCTTTCGCG
>NZ_JBAQWU010000134.1:0-4966 GCF_049299075.1 Gordonia sp. (in: high G+C Gram-positive bacteria) | reverse complement strand
GTGGGACATCGTTCGACGCAGGTGTTCGAATAGCTTGTGCGTGGTTTTTGACACGCCCCTCGGCTAGCGCCTCGGCTCGGCTCAACTCGCGAGCAGGGGCGGCCCCGCGCGGTCAGAGTTCGGTGACGCGGCCGTCGGCGACGTGCCAGCGCCGGTCGACGCGGACGGTGTCGAGCATGCGACGGTCGTGCGTTACCAGCAGCAGCGCGCCGTCGTAGGTGTCCAGGGCCGACTCGAGTTGGGTGATGGCCGGCAGGTCGAGGTGGTTGGTGGGCTCGTCGAGCACCAGCACGTTGGTGCCCCGGGCTTGGAGGAGCGCGAGCGCCGCCCGGGTGCGTTCACCGGGCGAGAGCTCATCGACGGCGCGGTCGACGTGGTCGGCGCGCAGCCCGAACTTCGCCAGCAGCGTGCGCACCTCGGCGGAGGTGAAATCGGGAACCAAGGACTCGAAGCGATCGGCCAGCGCGTCGTCGCCGGCGAAGTGCCGGCGAGACTGATCGATCTCGCCGATGGCGACGTTGGCGCCGAGTTGCGCGGTGCCCGCGTCGGGCGCCTGCACACCGAGGAGCAGCCGCAGCAGCGTCGACTTACCGGCACCGTTCGGCCCGGTAATCCCGATCCGCTCCCCCGCATTCACCTGCAGCGACACCGGCCCGAGGGTGAAGTCACCCTGGCGCGCAACCGCCTGGTTCAGCGTCGACACCACCCCACTGGACCGCGGCGCCGCCCCGATGGTGAACTCCAGCACCCATTCCTTCCGCGGCTCGACAACCTCGTCCAAACGCGCGATGCGGCTCTCCATCTGCCGGACCTTCTGCGCTTGCTTCTCACTTGATTCCGAGGCCGCGCGCCGGCGGATCTTGTCGTTGTCGGGGGCCTTGCGCATCGCATTGCGCACGCCTTGACTCGACCACTCGCGTTGTGTGCGCGCCCGGGCCACGAGGTCGGCCTTCTTCTCGGCGTACTCCTCATACTCCTCGCGGCGATGTCGTCGGGCCACGTCGCGCTCTTCGAGATAGCTGTCGTAGCCGCCGCCGTAAATCGTGTTGGTCTGCTGGGCCAAATCCAGTTCCAGCACTCGAGTCACGCTGCGCGCGAGGAACTCCCGGTCGTGGCTGACCAGTACCACCCCGCCGCGCATACCGCGCACCACGTCTTCCAGCCGCGCCAGACCGTCTAGATCGAGATCGTTGGTCGGCTCGTCGAGCAGCACGATGTCAAAGCGCGAGCACAGCAGTGCCGCGAGTCCTACCCGCGCGGCCTGCCCACCCGACAGCGCCGTCATCAACGCCTCTTCCGGCGCGGTGTCACCGACGTCCAAGCCCAGATCGGCCAGTGCCGCGCCGATCCGCTCATCGAGATCGGGAGCGCCCGTGGCGAGCCAGTGGTCGAGTGCTTCGGCGTACACGTCGGCGGCGGCGGCCGGCGCGTTCGGATCGGCGAGCGCTTGCGCGGCCTCGTCCATCGCCGTGGCTGCCGCTGCGCACCCGGTGCGCCGGGCGATGTACGCCGCGACGGTCTCTCCCGCGACGCGCTCATGCTCCTGCGGCAGCCAGCCGATAAATGCGTCGGCGGGGGCGCGTGAGACGGCGCCCGCCACCGGCGCGAGTTCACCGGCCAGGATGCGCAGCAGCGTCGTCTTGCCTGCACCATTGGCGCCGAGCACCCCGACGACGTCGCCGGGCGCGACGGTGAGGTCGAGGTGCTCGAACAACACCCGCTGTGCGTATCCGCCGGCCACGTCCTTGGCGACCAGAGTGGCCGTCATCGGCGAACCACCGAGCGATCTGACTCCGCGATCTCCGAGAGGTCCTGCACTACGGTCACCCGGCCGCCATCCCCGGGGTCGGGGCCGGGCAGCACGCCGTTCGGGTCGATCAGATACATCTGGTGGCCGTCCAGGGTCAGTCGGCGCACTGCCTCCAGCAGCATGCGCCGGCCCACATCGTCAACGGCGAGGACCCGTTCCAGGTCAATTGCCACCTGCGGCGCCGCTGGCGGATCCTCGGCGAGGGCGCGCACCAGCCGCTCGGCGGTGGCGAATCGCAGGTCACCCTGCAATGCCAAGACCCAGATCGCGGCGGCGGCGCTGCCGACCAGTCGGCTGTCCCGGATCACCGACGGTGCGGCCCGCGGCGCGTCCATCAGATGCATGCCCATATCGGCAGTGAAGCGCTGGAAGAGATCCACTCCGCGGACGCTGTTGCCATGCCCGTCCAGCCGCGGCGAGAAGGTCGCGATACCCACCTGGCCGGGCAGGGCGCCGATCAGACCGCCAGCCACCCCACTCTTGGCAGGCACACCCACCCGAGTCATCCAATCGCCGGCCCCGTCGTACATGCCGCACGTCGACATCACGCTGAGCACCTGGCGGACCACCGGTGCGGGGACCACCGGCCGACCGGTTACCGGATTCACGCCGCGGTTGGCCAGGGTCGCGGCCATTATCGCCAGATCGTTCACCGTCACCAGTACCGAGCATTGGCGGGTGTAGCCGTCGACGACGAGCAGTGGTTCCTCATCCAGAATGTGGTGCGCACGCAGCATGTTCGCCAGGGCGCGGTTGCGGAACGAGTGCGTCATCTCCGACTGGTAGACGCTCTCGTCCACCGCCAGCTCGCGGCCGGCGAAGGCGCTGAGGCCGTCCAGGATCCGCGCGAAGCGCTCGTCCGGCGTCGCGCCGACTGGACCGGCGAGACTGTGCGCGGTGATCGCTCCGGCGTTGATCATCGGGTTGCGCGGGCGGCCGCTGTCGGGCTCCAGGGAGATCTCGTTGAACGCGTCCCCGCTCGGCTCCACCCACACCTTGCCGAGTACCTCGTCGAACCCGCGGTCGGCCAGCGCCAGTGCGTAGACAAGCGGTTTGGAGATCGACTGAATGCTGAACTCGACGCCGCAGTCGCCCGCCGAATAGACGTGGCCGTCCAGGGTGCACAATGCCGCCGCCAACAGTTCGGGGTCGGCGTCCGCTAATTGGGGAATGTAGTCAGCGGTGGCCCCGGAGCGGTCAGCCTGCACCGATCGCAGAGCCTCGGCAAGATAGTCCGGAATCGGTGAACGCACCTGTCCAGGCTACGTCGTCGGCCTTGACCGTCGCTGGCCGCGCCGACCGATCACCGGGGATCGTCACCCGGCGCCGAACGTCGACGGGCACACTGGAGGCAACATCAAGGACCAGTTGGAGGAGTACCCATTGCCCGCCCTGCCCGTGGACCCGGCAACGATCGGCGAGCTCGCGAAGATGCGCGATGAACTGCGCCGCTTCCTCATGGAGTATCAGTTCGCCGTCGACGAGATGCTGACCAAGGTGGCGATCCTCCGCGACGAGTTCGTGTATCTGCACCGGCACAATCCGATTGAGCACGTCAATTCCCGAGTCAAGTCCGTCGACAGCCTCCTGAACAAAGCCGCCAGGCGCCAGCTTCCGGTGGACCTGCCCTCGATCAGGGAAGGGATCACTGATATCGCGGGCATCCGGATCACCTGCGCGTTCACCAGCGACGCCTACCGGGTGCTCGACTCGCTGACCTCGCAGCGCGATGTGCAGGTGCTGACCATCAAGGACTACATTGCCAATCCAAAACCCAACGGATACCGGAGTCTGCACGCCGTCGTGTCGGTGCCGGTGTTCCTCTCCACCGGACCGGTCGACGTGACGGTGGAACTGCAGCTGCGCACCGTGGCCATGGACTTTTGGGCCAGCGCCGAACACAAGATCTTCTACAAGTTCGCGGGCCGGGTCCCGGCCGGGCTGGTCGACGAGCTCGCCGAGGCCGCCGCGATCGCCGCCGACCTGGACCGCCGCATGGAGGAGCTGCACATCGAAGTGCACGGCACCACCGGCCCCGACGACCCGGACCTGGAGATCGACGACGCCGTCCTCGGGTACTTCCTGAACAACCGATAGCCCTGGACCCCCGCACCGCTCACAGCGACCGCACAGCCGGTTGCCAACTGGCCGCCAGGTCCGCCGCACACACTGGATCTGGTCAGCCTGTGAATACCCCGAGGAGAACCAGCGTGCACCGCAGTCCCGAACCCGTCCAGACTCCCGACGGCCCGGCATTCGAAGGTCGCCTGTTGCCCCGGCCGGACGACGAGGTGGTCGATCAGGGCGCGGGCTTCGATATCGCCACCCTGCTCAGCCGTCGGCGGGTGCTTGCCCTGCTCGGCGGCGGTGCCGGGGCACTGGCCTTGTCCGCCTGTTCCAGCGACTCCACGCCGGGCGCGGCGTCGTCGACCGAGAACGCCGCGGCCGTGGGCGAGATTCCCGAGGAGACCAACGGCCCCTACCCCGCCGATGGCAGCAACGGGGTCAACATTCTGGAACAGTCCGGGATCGAGCGCAGCGACATCACCACGAACCTAGACGGCGGAGACCCCGTCGACGGCGTACCGCTCACCATGACATTCGAAGTCAGCGATCTAGCCAAGGATGGTGCCGCCTACACCGGCGCGGTGCTCTACGCGTGGCAGTGCGATGCGCAGGGCCGCTATTCGATGTACTCGCAGGGCGTGGAGAACGAGACCTTTCTGCGCGGCGTGCAAACCGTGGGACCGCTCGGGCGGGTGACTTTCCAGACCATCGTGCCCGGCTGCTATCCCGGCCGCTGGACGCACCTTCACTTCGAGGTGTACCCGGACAAAGCCGCGGCGACCAACGTCGACAATGCCATCGCCACCTCGCAACTCGCCTTTCCGCAGGACATGCTCGACACCGTCTACCGCAGCGGCAAATACCCCGATTCGGCGCGCAACCTGGCGCAGATCGGCGGCTTAGACAAGGATATGGTCTTCAGCGATGGCTACGCCCTGCAGCTGGGTACGTTCACCGGCGACGTCGCGCGGGGTTATCGCGGAAGCCTAAACGTCGGCGTCGACGCCACCACCGTTCCGGCGATGAGTGGCCGCGGTGGCGGCCAGGGCGGCGGCCCCGGTGGCGACGGTCGGCCGGGCGGGCCACCAC
>NZ_JBAQWU010000133.1:0-5518 GCF_049299075.1 Gordonia sp. (in: high G+C Gram-positive bacteria) | reverse complement strand
CGAATCATCTGGGCTGATGCCCCGCGTGACCTGCATCGCACTGGTGACGCGCGCCATGTTCAAGCGGCGCGACGACCGCCTATCCTGGCCTGATCGAGCCCGCCTGTCGGGGGACGGCTCATGGCCGGGTAGGCGGTGACATGACTTTTTCTCGCGAACTGCGGCGTCTCTGGGAGGCGGCGGGTGACCCGACGCTGAAGGACGTCAGCGGGGCTGTCGCCGAGCGTGGTCGTCCGGCCGGTATTCGGGTACCAGGCAACTTTCTCGCGCGGCTGAGCGATTGGCGGAGCGGACGGCATCTGCCGCGCGAGTTCGAAGGCCTGCTGCTCATGACCATTGCCGAGCTCCTCGACCGCGCCCGGGCCCGCGATGCCGTCGCCGGGGTTCCCGACCGCGTCGAGGCGTGGGAAGAGGTCTGGCGACAAGCCCGGCTCGCCGAGCTCACGCGCGAGGTGACCTGCCCCTACCCAGGACTGGCGGCTTACGGACCCGAGGCCACCTCCCGATTCTTCGGCCGCGACCGGCAGATTGCGGCCATCACTGCCCTGGTCGACGATGCGCTGGCCGACGGCGGGGGCGTGGTGGCGCTGGTGGGCGTCTCCGGATCAGGCAAATCCTCCCTGCTGGCCGCCGGCGTCCGACCCGCGCTGCTCGGCCGGGGAGTGCGGGTAGTCGCGATGACGCCCGGGGACGACCCGCAGCACGAACTCGCGCGAGTGCTCGCCGAGACCGACGCCGAGTCGGGGCCGCTGGTGGTGGTCATCGACCAGGCAGAGGAATTGTTCACCGCTGCGCCGCGCGCCGGGACTACCGCCTTTCTGGAGACTCTGACCAGCCTGACCACCGCCCGCCGGGCCTACCCGATCGCGGTGGTCATCGGTCTGCGGGCCGACTTCGTTGGCGAGTGGCTGTCGTATCCCCAGTTGCTCGACGCGCTGAACAAACGGACGCATCTCCTCGGCGCGATGAGCCGAGCAGATCTGCGCGAGGTGATCACCGCACCGGCTGCCGCCGTTGGCGTGAAGGTGGAGCCGGGGCTCGCCGAGCGCATCCTGGCCGAGTTCTGCGGTTCGAGCCTGGACGACTACGACGCCGGCGCGTTGCCGCTGCTGAACCATGCCCTGGCTACCTTGTGGGTGCACCGCAGCGGAAACAGACTGACGCTCAAGGCTTTCGAGAAGTCCGGTGGAGTTTTCGGCATGCTCGACGACGCCGCCGAACAGCTCTGGGGTTCGCTGGAACCGGACGTCCAGGTCGAGGTGCGGCGGCTGTTGCCCCGGCTCGTGCACCTCGACGAATCTGGCCGGAGCACGCGGCTGTTCCGGCCGCGCGCTGAACTGCTCGCCGGGGCTGGCGACCGGCTGCCGCAGCGAACCGGTGCGCTGGATGCGTTGCTGCAGTCGCGGCTACTCACCGTCGACGCCGACGACCGGGTCTCCTTCACCCATGAGATCGTGATGCGAGTCTGGACCCGACTGCGCGGTTGGATCGACGACAACCGCGCCGATCTCCTCGGCCGCCAGCAGCTCGAGGCCGCCGCCGCCGAATGGGATCGGGCCGAGCGGGACCGGAGTCTGCTCCTGCGCGGGCCGAGTCTGGCCCGTGCGCACCAGTCGTGCCATACCGGCGACGTCTCACCGGCGGTCACTGTCTACGTCGAGCGTTCCGATCAGTCGGAACTGCGCGGAACGCGCCGTCGCCGGATGGCCGTCGTCGCCATCTCGGTCGCTGCGGTTCTCGGTCTCCTACTGAGTGTGTTCGCGATTCAGCTACGCGGGCAGGCGATCAACGAGCGGACGGCGGCCGAGTACGCGCGTTTGACCGCCGAAGCCGACCGTCTGCGCAGTTCTGACCCGACGACATCGGCACGACTCACGCAACTGGCGCTGCAGCTCGACCCGTCCGACGTGAACCGGTCACGGCTGGTCGCCACCGCGAACCTGCCGCTGGCCATCCCGCTGCAGGCGCAGGGCGGCGCCGTGTACTCGGTCGCGATCAGCCCGGATGGGCGCCAAGTGGCCGGTACCGGCTCGGATGGTGCGGCGCGAATCTGGCCCATCGATCAACCTGAGTCCGATCCGCTGCAGCTGCGGGGGCATTCGGCTTTTCTCACGTCGGTGGCATGGTCTCCCGACGGCAAGCGATTGGCCACCACCTCCGACGACGGGACCGCACGCATCTGGACCGACCCGGGATCGGCGGAAGCGCCGATTGTGCTGATGGGCCACGATGGGCGCGTCGTCTACGCGGCATGGTCACCGGACGGTGGGCGGCTCGTTACCGCTGGCATGGATTCCACGGTCCGCGTGTGGGACACCCACAACGGTGCGCAGCTCGCTGAGCTGGACGGACACACTGCCGACGTCCGCGCTGTGGCGTGGAGTCCCGACGGATCGACGATCGCCTCGGGCAGTACGGACCGCACCGCCCGACTCTGGGACGGCGAGTCGTATGCGGCCCGCGGAGTGCTCACCGGCTACCGCGACACGGTGCACGCACTGGACTTTCGGGCCGATTCCACCGTCCTGGCGACCGGCTCGGACGATGCCACGGTGGTGCTGTACGACGTCGCGCATCCTGACTCGCCGCGGCAGCTCGGAGCACCGATCACGGCGCACACCGCGCCCGTCTGGTCGGTGGCGTTCGCGCCCGACGGGAGTCGCCTGGTGTCAGCCTCGCTCGATGGCACAGCACGCGTGTGGAGTGTCGCCGACCCGGCGGTCCCGGTGCAGGTCGGTGCGACGCTGGCGGGCGCGGCGAACTCGCTGTTCTCGACCGACTTCAGTCCGGACGGCCGGCGGGTAGTGACCTCCGGTGCCGACGGACGCATTCTGATCTGGACGTTGCCGGGCACCGATCTCGCTGGGCACACCGGCCGCGTGATCGCCCCGGCCATCGTGGGCGACCGGATGGTGACTGGCGGCTCAGGCGGCATGCTGCGGGTGTGGGATCTGACTGACCGGATCAGGCCACGCGGGGTAGGCGCTGGCGAGACGACCGGTGGTGCGCGGATCGATCAGGTGAGTCTCTCCGCGAACGGGCGCCTGGCCGCCGCCGCCACCGGAACCAGTGAGGTGCAGATCTTTCCGCTCGCCGCGGACGGGGCGGTCGGTCGGGGGGTAGTGCTGGGTGTGCAGACACAAGACCAGCAGCACGCGCTCTTTGCTCCGTCAGGTTCGCTGCTGGTGACCGGCGCCCGAGATGACTCGTTCCAGTTCTGGCGGGTCGCGCCGGATGGCGCGGCCACGCGAGTCGGCGAGCCGCTGGTGCACGATGACGGCGGGACGTGGGCCACCGCGGCCGCGTGGAGCCCAGACGGCACGCGCCTTGTGACCGCGGGATCGTCCGGAACGCTGAACGTGTGGAACGTCGCCGATCCGGCGCATCCGTCGCGGATCGCCACCGCATCGGGCGAACCAGGCGGCGGCGTCGACGCGGTGGCGTGGTCGTCGGACGGTGTCATCGCGGCGGGCGGAGACGGCGGTGTGATCCAGCTGTGGCGCGTCGGCGACGGGGTGCTGGAGCAGGTCGCTACCGCCCGACAGGAACGCGGTGGAACGGTCCGGTCGCTGGCTTTCTCGGCCGACGGTGCACGGCTGGTGTCGGCCGGGGACGGTCAGACGCTGATGGTCTGGAGCGTCGAGCCGAACGCACTGCTGCCGTGGGGTGAACCGATCGGCCCCGCCGGTGCTGGTCGCTGGTACGCCGCCGTCACCGGGGACGGCGCTGCAGTGGCAGTCGGCGGGGACCACGGCGCGCTCACCGTCGTGCTGCTCGATGCCGCCCATGCCGACCAACGGATCAATGCGGCGTCGTTGCCGCTCACCGCGGAGGAACGCGCCCGTTTCGGCATTCGGTGAAGCAATGGGGCGGGCCGGTCGGTGAGGCCGGTCACAGTGGGGTGGCAGTGCCGCGCGCGCAGCCCTATTCTGGCCAGTGGACGTCTGGTACCCGAGGAGAGTCGGGACTGGAACTGACAACTGGAGGACGACGCGTGAACGCACCCATCACGGCTCCGCGCCTGACGGTCGGCATCATCTCGACCGGTCGCGTGGGGACCGCGCTCGGCGAGGCTCTCGTCGCTGCCGGGCACGACGTCCTCGGCGTCCACGCACCGTCGATCGCCTCGCAGACGCGAGCCGCGCTCCGGATCCCGGCCGCCCGACTGGGCAGCATTCCAGAAGTCACCGAAGCCGCACAGCTCGTTCTGCTCGCTGTACCGGACACCGAACTTCCCGCCGTGATTGAGCAGGTCGCCGCCGTTGCGCGCCCCGGCCAGATCGTGGCGCACACCGCCGGCGCACACGGGGTCGGCATTCTCGCGCCGGTCGCCGCCGCCGGCGCCCTGGTCTTGGCGATCCATCCGGCGATGACCTTCGTCGACACCGACGACGATGTGCAGCGCCTCGCGTCGTCGTGCTTCGGTATCACCGCGGCCGACGACATCGGCGATGCCGTCGCAGCTTCCCTGGTGCTCGAATTGGGCGGAACCCCGGTTCGAATCGCCGAATCGCAGCGCACGCTCTACCACGCGGCCCTCGCGCTCGGCGCCAACAATCTGAACGCGTTGATCACCGACGCGGTCACCGCGCTGCGGGCCGCCATCGACGGCCCCGACCAGCGCGCCGACCGGGCCACCGTTGACGGCGGCGCTGACGGCCTGGCCGAGCAGGTCCTGGCCCCGCTGGTACGCGCCGCGCTGGAGAACGTGCTGGCGTCCGGTCGTCAAGCGCTCACCGGGCCCGTCGCGCGTGGTGACCTGAGCACCGTGCAGCGGCACCTCGCTGCGCTCACTGAACTACCCGATTCCGGCGTGGCCCACGGCTATCGAGCGATGGCCGCACGCGCCGCTACCCAGCAGGGCAACCCCGACTTCCTGGAAATGAAGGTGAGCTGATGAGCGTCGAGATCATGGAGGCCACGCAGGCCCCGTACAACCCTGGCGCGCTGACGGTGCATCGCGATCCGGCGGAGTTGCGCCGGGTGAGCAAGGCGCTGCGGGCGACCGGTCGGCGCATCGCGTTGGTGCCGACGATGGGTGCGCTGCACGAGGGGCACCTGGAGTTGGTGCGTTGCGCCGCCGAGCCCGGGAACACCGTGGTGATCGTGTCGATCTTCGTCAACCCGCTGCAGTTCGGCGCCGCCGAAGACCTGGACTCCTATCCGCGCACCTTTGACGACGATGTCGCCAAGCTCGCCGCCCTGGGCGTTCCGTTGGTCTTCGCGCCGACCGCCAACACGATGTACCCGAACGGTCCGCGCACCACAGTGCATCCGGGTGCGGCCGGCCGCGATCTGGAAGCCGCCTCACGCCCCACGCATTTCGCCGGGATGCTGACCGTGGTCAACAAACTGTTGAATATCGCGGCCCCGAACGTCGCCTACTTCGGCGAAAAGGACTACCAGCAGTTGGTGCTGATCAACCAGATGGTCGCCGACTTCAACATGGATGTCGAGATCGCCGGGGTGCCGACAGTGCGCGAAGCTGACGGCCTCGCCCTCAGCTCGCGCAATCGCT
>NZ_JBAQWU010000132.1:0-6528 GCF_049299075.1 Gordonia sp. (in: high G+C Gram-positive bacteria) | reverse complement strand
CGCCGGAGTCGGAGGATGGTCTGCTCGATCTACTGGATGCGCGGGAAGCCACGCTGCGGCGGCGGCAGGTCTTCGACGCCACGCTGTATGTGGAACTCAGTGACCGGGGCGGCTACCGCAAAGCCGGATTCATCTCGATGCCGGCCCTGTACTCCGGTGGTCTGCGGCTCGGTAGTGGTGAGGCCCGCCGTCGCCGGGTGCTCGCGACGGAGTTGGGGCGGTTCACCACAATGACCGGCGGGCGCCGCGACCCCGTACTGCCGGCGACCGAAGCGGCGGCCGCGGCCGGACTGGTGGGGCGGGAGAATGTGCTGGTGATCGCCGAGGTGATGGACAAAATCCCCGCGGCGGCCTCCGTCGAGGACCGGGCCACCGCCGAGGTCGCGCTCGCTGAGGCTGCGGCCACCCTCGGCCCCGACGGGGTCGCGATGGTCGGGCATCGGATCCTGGCGTGGCTCGACCCGGACGGGGCGCTGTCGGAGGACACCGACCGGCAACGTCGCCGCGGATTCAGTGTGCAGCCGCAGGACCGGCAGTTGATGAGCAAGATTCGGGCCCGGCTGACTCCGGCCGCTCGGGCCCGACTGGAAGTGATGCTGACCCAGTGGGCGGCCCTGGGTATGAACAATCCCGACGATCCGGAGTCCCCGCGCGGGGCGGCCGATCAACCCGGCCTGGATCCGGCTGCTCTGGCCGCCGCGGCCGAGCGCGATACGCGCACGCCCTCGCAACGCAATCATGACGGGCTCCTGGCGTTGATGGAATGGGAACGCGCCCAGACCGGGGTGGCCCCCGGCGGGAGTTTGGCCTCGGAGTTGGTGATCACCGTTTCCGATACCGATCTGGCCCGCCATGCCGGGGTCGCGGTCACCGCGACCGGCACCCGTCTGCCGGTCGGGGATCTGGTGAACTTGGCGGGCACCATCACGCCGTGGATGGAAGTGTTCGCCGGTGCTACCTCGCAGGTGCTGTATCTGGGGCGCGGACGCCGTATCGCCTCACGCGCCCAACGGCTGGCTCTGTTTGGGCGCGACCGGGGGTGTACTGCTCCTGGTTGCGCGGTGCCGTTCGTGCGTACTCAAGCCCATCACATGCCCGACTGGGCCGACGGCGGCTGCACCGATATCGACCGGCTCGGCGGGGCCTGCGGCAAACACAACCGGTGGAACGGGACCCAGCCCGGGCAGTGGGAATCGACCGTCCTGACCACCGGCCCGAACACCGGCCGGATCGGGTGGCGGCCAGTCGGACGAGACGGGCCGTGGCTGGTCAACCCGATCTTCCACCCGGACAAAATCGCCACCGGCCACCACGGCGCCGGCCTGACCACCCGCATGAGCGACGTATCCGACACCGACCCGCCCGGCGAATCGGCGCCCCCGCAGTGGGAATCCGGAGTCGAGACGATCCTCGAGCAACACCTGACGGCCTGACCACCCGCCCCCTTCAGGGGGCGGCCCGTGGTCGGGCCATCAGGCCTGACCCGACACTCTTTCGGTTCTGTACGCCGCCGCCACACCCCGCTGGTTGAGCAGGTCGACACCACACCTCGACGGTTCAGCACACCGCCGCCATACCTCGCTGGATGAGCAGGCCGACGAAGAAGGCCTCGGTCGAAACCAACCTCGCCCTGTTCAGAAGCTCCGGTAGTCCCGCGTCGGCATCCGCGGCCCCCGGCGCTCCGGGAATCGACCCGCCACCTCGCACATCCTGACCACCCGGTAGCGCTGCCCGGCATACGGTTCCAGTAGACGCGTCATCTCCGCATCATCGACCGGCCGCCCGATCAGGGTCTGCCCGACGATTCGTGGCACGTGATAGTCACCGAAGGGGACCGCGTCCGGATCGCCGAGCGCCCGGATCCGGACATGCGCGGCCGTCCACGGCCCAACCCCGGGCAGGGCGGTCAGCACGTCGACCTTGTTCTCCACATCGACGGTCGCCGCCCGGCGAATGATGCGCATCCGGACCGGTTCCAGACCGCTGCGATGCCAGTCGGCCTCGGTGATCTCCCGCCAGCGTTCCCGCGGCGGCGGTACCGTCAGGCCGCCCGGGCCCGGTGCGGGCTCGCCGTAGCGGCGCACCAGATACTGCCATCCCCGATACGCCTCGCTCCCGGTCACCTTCTGCTCGATGACCGCAGCCACCAGGGCATCCCACACCCGCGTGGTCCGGCCGATCCGCAGTCCGGGCGAACGCCCCGCGAGCCGCCGCAGCACCGGAGTGTCCAACTCCAGCGCGGTCGGATCGTCGTGCGCGCCGAGGAAGTCTGGCAGCTGATCAATCAGCCAGCCGGCACCGGGCCCCCATGCGCGAGCGGCTACCTCGGCGTCGTGCATCGCCACCGCAAGCGTGCCCGGACCGTCGGGAGTGTGCACTGCGCGCCACACCGAACCATCCGGCACGATGCGGAAGGCGGGGTCGTGCGCGCCGCGGCGATGCACCCCGAGGATCGGCGTCAACTGGAGCGCAAACCCCGGCCGCCACACCCGCTCGATCATGATCGGAGTCTATCGACCGGTGCAGCGAGCACCGCGGTCCGATTTCTCCTGCTGGCGCTCGAGAACCCGCGGACGGCTGCAACACTGAGCGCCATGACGACTCTCCTCGACGAGCTCACCGCGATCGTCGGTCCCACACACGTTCTCACCGATCCGGAACTGACCGCCGGATACGTGACCGACTGGACCGGCTACTGGACGGGACACACCGTGGCGGTGGTGCGACCGGGGAGTACGGCGGAAGTCTCCGCAGTGCTTGCCGCGTGCTACCGCGCCGGGCAGCCGGTGGTCCCGCAGGGCGGCAACACCGGTTTGGTCGGCGGGTCCGTTCCGCTCGACGGCGAGGTGGTCCTGAGCATGCTGCGCCTGAACCGGATCGAGGAAGTGGACCCGGTGGGCCGCACCCTCGCCGCCGACGCGGGCGTGAGCGTCGCCCGCGCCCAAGAAGCTGCCCGCGCGCACGGCCTGATTCTGGGCACCGACCTAGCCTCGCGTGAGTCGGCAACGCTCGGCGGCATCGTGGCCACCAACGCCGGCGGGATCGCGATGATCAAGAACGGCAGCACCCGATCCCGGGTGCTTGGCGTGGAGGCAGTGCTCGCCGACGGACGGGTGCTGACCCGATGGATTCCGCTGGTCAAAGACAACATCGGGTACGACCTCCCGGGGCTGCTGACCGGCTCGGAGGGCACCCTCGCGGTGATCACCCGCGTTCTGATGCGACTGGTGACGCCCGCGCGCGCCACCGCCACCGCACTGGCCGGAGTGCCGTCGGCCGCCGCGGCCCTGGAGCTACGCGATGCGCTGGGCCGCGCCGGGCTCACCCTGGAAGCCGCCGAACTGATGACGGCTGCGGGGATGCGTCTCGTCGTCGACCATGCCGGATTGCGTCCGCCGCTCGCGCAGCCCGCGCCCTACACGGTGCTTGTCGAGGTCTCCGGGTCCGACGACGTCGCTGCCGCGGCCGCCGCAGTGCTCGCTGACTGCGAAGGATTGATCGACGCCGTCCTGGAGGAGGGGCACTCGGCCAAGCTGTGGCGCTTCCGGGAGAGCCACACTGAGACCATCGCCGCATCCACCATCACCCCGGTGGTCAAACTCGACGTCGCCGTTCCGCTGCGCCGCATGGAGGAGTTCCTGGACCGGCTCACCGAGTTGCTGGCCGCCGAGTTCCCCACTATCCGCCCGATCTGCTTCGGCCACTTCGCGGACGGCAACATCCACGTGAATCTGCTCGATGCGCCCGTCGATGAGCGCGACGCCGCCACCAACCGCGTCTTTGAACTCATCCGGGATCTCGGCGGGAGTATCAGCGCCGAACATGGCATCGGCCGGGCCAAAAATCCGTGGATCAGCTTCGGTCGCGACCCGGTTGATCGTGCCGCGATGGGCGCAATCCGTGCCGCACTGGACCCGGGCCGCGTACTCAACCCGCATGTCCTGAAGTTGGGGTGAATTAGGCTTATAGACGATGGGCTTCCCCCTTCATCCCTAGTAGAAGAGAGAACTGCAATATGTGCACTCGCGTTATGTGGCCGGATGCCGACGGGGCGGTCATCGTCGGCCGGAACATGGACTTCCACATGGACCTGCGCACCAACCTCTGGAAGCTCCCGCGCGGTATCGAGCGCAACGACCGCGTCGAAGGCAAGCTGAGCTGGACGGCCAAGTACGGCAGCGTCGTCGCGGGCGTCTTCGACATCCTCTCCGCCGACGGTGTCAACGAGAAGGGCCTCGCCGGGCACGTGCTGTGGCTGGCCGAGTCCGAGTACGGCACGCCCGACGCCGATCGTCCCCAGCTGGCCATGTCGGTGTGGCTGCAGTACTACCTGGACAACTTCGCGACCGTCGCCGAAGCCGCCGACTGGACCCGCGAGCACAACCCGCAGGTGGTTCCGATGGCCGACCCGACCGGTGGCAGCCACCCGGCGCTCCACCTCGCGCTCGACGATGCCCAAGGCGATTCGCTGATCATCGAATACATCGACGGCGAGTTGAACATTCACCACAGCAAGGACTACCTGGTGATGACCAACTCCCCGAAGTACGACGAGCAACTCGAGCTGGTGAAGAAGTACGCCGACCTCGGCGGCGACGCTCCACTCCCCGGTACGTGCGATGCACGCGACCGCTTCGCCCGTGCGCTGTACTACGTCAAGAATGTTCCCCAGCCAGATTCGCAGGTGCAGGCCATTGCCTCGATGATGAGCATCATCCGCAACGCCGCCCAGCCCTTCCGCAACCCCGAGCCGGGCAAGCCGGATGCCTCGCAGACGCTCTGGCAGACCGTCGCCGACCTGACCAACCTGCGCTACGTCTTCGAGTCGACGACGCGCCCGAACATCGTCTGGGTGGACTTGCCTGAACTCGATTTCTCCGAGGGTTCCGGTGAGTCGCGGCTGAACCTCATCGACCAGCTCGAGGTGGAAGGCGGCCTGTCGGGCAACGTCACCAAGAAGTTCACCAAACACCGCAAATTCCACATCGTCTCGATCGAACAGGCCAAGCTGCTCGGGCAGGCGGTGGTGAA
Organism: Gordonia sp. (in: high G+C Gram-positive bacteria); assembly: GCF_049299075.1. GTDB lineage: Bacteria > Actinomycetota > Actinomycetes > Mycobacteriales > Mycobacteriaceae > Gordonia. Next base: position 1,497 of record NZ_JBAQWU010000132.1, on the reverse strand, counting down.
GGGCAAGGATCTGATCAGCAAGGCGAAGGCCAAGGCCGCGCCCGCCACGAAGGAACTCGAGGACGTGCAAGACCTGGTGATGGAGAAGAAGGCCGAACTCATCGACGCCGAGTAGACGCTCCGCAGTTTCTCGGTGCCGCCCGGGTGGGCGGCACCGAGTTCACCGAACAGAGTGAGGTTTCCCGATGGCAGAAGACCGCACGGCGTCGATCGACCCGTCCGGCGACAATGACAAGCTGACGCTCATCACGTCCGTCGGCGAGGCGCTGAACCGGTCGATGTACCCGGTGTCGCAAACCAAGCAGGTGATCCACGAGATCAACGAGACCTACGGTAACGAGATCTCGGCGGAAGTGTTTGCCACCTACATCATCGCGCTGGACACCCCGAACAATAAGGTCGCGGTGGCCAGCACTGGCTCGACGTTCCGGTTCGACCAGGTGGCCGCGACCGATTCGCTGGTCGATAAACTGCGCTCGGCGGTAATGCCGATCCCGCAGGCGCTGCGCGAACTCCGCGCGATCGCCGACTCACCACCATTGTTCGGACCGGTCGCCCGCATTTTCGGCTTCATGATGCAGGCGCTGGGCTTCGCGCTCTGTTTTCGGATGAGCGTGCCGGCGACCCTACTCGCCGTCGGACTCTCCATTCCGGTCGCCATGGTCTTGCTGTGGAGCAGTCTCCGCGGAATGCTGGCGGCCTTGATGCCGTTTCTGCTGACCTTTCTCTGCGCGTTGGCCATCGCCTTGTGGGCGGTGCACGGCGGCGTGGACGACCCGGTGCGTTTGGCGGTCATCCCGGTGGTGACCCTGATCCCCGGTGCGGGCTTGACGATAGCGCTGATCGAGATCACCGCCGGCGATATGATCGCTGGCGCATCCAGGCTGGTCTCGACGATGGTGGTGCTGCTGTCGATGGCCTTCGGCCTGGCGCTGGCCATCGACATCGTGGGACTGTCTGCAAATCAACTGCAAGACGTCACCAGCGCACAAGCTCCGTCGTGGGTGCTGTGGCTGGCCGCACCGATCTTCGCTGTCGGCAACATTTTGTACTCCTGCACGCCCCGCCGATTGTGGATCTGGACTATCGTCTTCGCGTTCGGCACCTTCTGGCTCGCCCAGCTGCTGCAGTCCTCGATGAACTCGGCCTTCGCCGCCGGTATCGCGATGGGCGTCGCACTGGTGGCCGCCTCGGCCGTCAACGCTCACGTCAAAGGCCGTCCCAGCGTCCTGGTGATCTACATGCCCACTTTCTGGCTGATGGTGCCCGGGTCCATGGGCTTCGTGGCGTTCAGCGGCGACATCACCGCCGACCGTCAGCTCGGCAATCTCAGCGCCAGCACCTCGCTGTCACTGCTGAGCATGGCCATCTGCATGATGCTCGCCAGCGTCATCGCACCGGTGATCATCCATCCTCGCCAGTGGCGAAAGGCCCACTCGGCGGGTGCCGGGGAGAGGGACACTGCCGCCTGACCCGGGCCAGACCAGAACGGTGGGG
>NZ_JBAQWU010000131.1:0-2837 GCF_049299075.1 Gordonia sp. (in: high G+C Gram-positive bacteria) | reverse complement strand
GTCCCAGCGGTCCCGGTAGACCAGGTCGTTCCACTCGGGAATCAGATTTCCGAGCGGACATCCGTTGTGGCAGAACGGAATACCGCAGTCCATGCAGCGCGAGGCCTGGGTGCGGAGCGTGTCCCGGTCGAAGTCCTTGTAGACCTCGTTCCAGTCCATCAGCCGCAGGTCGACGGGGCGCCGGGTGGGCGTCTGCCGCTCGGTGTGCTTGAGGAATCCTCTGGGATCAGCCACGTGCCGCCTCCATGATCGCTTCGTTGACATCTCGTCCGGTGCGCTCGGCGACGTCGATGGCGTCAAGCACTCTCTTGTAGTCGCGGGGCAGAACCTTCGCGAACTTGGTCTGGGCCACCGCCCAGTTGCCCAGGATCTTCGCCGCGACGGGTGATCGCGTCTCGTCCCGGTGCTCGGTGAGCATGGCCCGCAGGTAGGACAGGTCCTCGTCGTCGAGCGGGACCAGGTCGACGAGCTCGGTGTTCAGGTTCTGCTCGAACGTCCCGTTCTTGTCGTACACGTACGCGACCCCGCCGGACATACCAGCGGCGAAGTTGCGGCCCGTCTCACCGAGCACAACCACCCGGCCGCCGGTCATGTACTCGCAGCCGTGGTCGCCCACACCTTCGACGACGGCGTGCACGCCCGAGTTACGAACACAGAATCGCTCGCCAGCCACACCCCGCAGGAAGATCTTTCCGGCGGTGCCACCGAAACCGATCACGTTGCCCGCGATGATGTTCTCCTCGGCGACGAATCCGTCAGGCACGTCGACCGACGGAGCGACGACGATCTTGCCGCCCGAAAGTCCCTTGCCGACGAAGTCGTTCGCGTCACCGGACAACCGCATGGTGATGCCGCGCGGCACAAAGGCGCCGAAGCTGTTGCCCGCCGAGCCGGTGAAGGCCAGCGAGATGGTGCCGTCGGGTAGGCCTTCGGCTCCGTACGCCTTGGTCACCTCGTGGCCGAGCATGGTGCCCACCGTGCGGTTGACGTTGGTGATCGGCGACTCGATGAACACCCGGGTGCCCGACTCGATAGCTGGCCGCGCCTTGGCGATCAGCTCGTTGTCGAGAGCCTTGTCCAGACCGTGGTCCTGGCTGCCCGAGCAGTACCGGTCCTGGTTCATGAACGGCGACTCCGGCACGGTCAGGATCGGCGAGAGGTCGAGCTTGCCTGCCTTCGCCTCCTTCCAGTGCCCGATGGCCTTGCTGGTGTCGAGCGCCTCGACCTGACCAACGGCCTCGGCGAGCGTGCGGAATCCTAACCGCGCCAATAGTTCTCGCACTTCTTCGGCGATGTAGAGCATGAAGTTCTCGACGAACTCCGGCTTGCCGTTGAAGCGCTCGCGCAGCAGCGGATTCTGCGTCGCGACACCCACCGGGCAGGTGTCGAGGTGGCAGACGCGCATCATGATGCAGCCCGACACCACCAGCGGCGCGGTCGCGAATCCGAACTCCTCGCCGCCGAGCAGCGCCGCGATCATGACATCGCGGCCGGTCTTGAGCTGCCCGTCGACCTGCACGACGATCCGGTCGCGCAAACCGTTCAGCAGCAGCGTCTGCTGGGTCTCGGCCAGACCGATCTCCCACGGCGCACCGGCGTGCTTGAGCGAGGTCAGCGGGCTCGCACCCGTACCGCCGTCGAAACCGGAGATCAGGACGACGTCCGCGTGCGCCTTCGAGACACCCGCGGCCACCGTGCCCACGCCGAGTTCGGACACAAGTTTCACGTGAATCCGCGCCTGCGGGTTCGCGTTCTTCAGATCGTGGATGAGCTGCGCCAGGTCCTCGATCGAGTAGATGTCGTGGTGCGGAGGCGGCGAGATCAGGCCGACGCCGGGCGTGCTGCCACGCACCTCGGCCACCCACGGGTAGACCTTGTGCGGGGGCAACTGGCCACCCTCGCCGGGCTTGGCGCCCTGCGCCATCTTGATCTGAATGTCGGTGCAGTTGCTTAGGTAGTGGCTGGTGACACCAAAACGACCCGACGCCACCTGCTTGATGGCGCTGCGCCGCGAGTCACCGTTCTCGTCCCGCGCAAAGCGCCGCGGGTCCTCCCCGCCCTCACCCGAATTCGACTTGCCACCAAGGCGATTCATCGCAATCGCGAGCGTCTCGTGGGCTTCAGCCGAGATCGAGCCGTAGCTCATCGCACCGGTCGAGAAACGCTTGACGATCTCGCTGGCCGGCTCCACCTTGTCCAACGGGATCGGATCCCGGTCGCCAAAGTTGAAGTCGAACAGCCCGCGCAGCGTGCCGAGCCGAGTCGACTGATCGTCGACCAACTTCGTGTACTCCTTGAACACGCTGTACTGCCCGGTGCGGGTCGCGTGCTGCAGCTTGAACACCGTCTCCGGATTGAAGAGGTGGTACTCCCCTTCCCGGCGCCACTGGTACTCGCCGCCGACCTCGAGTTCGCGGTGGGCCCGCTCGCTCGGCCGCTCGCTGAAGGCAAGCGCGTGCCGCGCGCCTACCTCGTCGGCGAGCTCGTCGAGCCCGATGCCGTCGAGCTGGCTGCGCAGACCAGTGAAGAACTCGTCGACCATGTCCTGGCTCAGCCCGATGGCCTGGAAGAGCTGGGCGCCGTTGTACGACGGGACCGTGGAGATACCCATCTTGCTCATCACTTTGAGCACACCCTTGCCCGCGGCCTTGATGTAGTTGGCGCGCGCCTTGGAATAGTCGGCCGGGCCGGAGATCCCGCCGAGCAGATTGGGTCCGCTCGCTTCGCTCCGGGCGCCCGAATCGATCATGTCCTCGATCGTTTCGAAAGCCATGTACGGGTTGATCGCGGCCGCACCGAAGGCGATCAGCAGTGCCATGTGGTGCACCTCGCGGGCG
>NZ_JBAQWU010000130.1:0-6300 GCF_049299075.1 Gordonia sp. (in: high G+C Gram-positive bacteria) | reverse complement strand
GAGTTTCACCGTCTCATCCAGTGCGTACGTGCCGCTCACGTCGAAACAGACCTGCGGAACATGCGCTTGCTGCGGATCGAACCCGACCATTCCGGTGACCCCACACGGGCCCGGGCGACGTTGAGTTCCGGCCGCGTTATTGACCTCACGTTCAAGACTTCTGACAACCACGGCGCTGTGGTCTTCGGGGTCTTGACAGCAGAGATGGAACCCCAGCGATGAGCAACACCGCACACAAAGACGAAAACTCACTACCAATCAATCAGACACCTGTCGGCGAACTTCTCGGCGAAGAACTCGAGTTTCGGGGATGGTCGCAAGCCGACTTCGCCGCCGTGATTGACCGTCCGACCCAATTCGTATCCGAAATCGTGACTGGCAAGAAAGAGATCACCCGCGAATCGGCCGCCCAGATCGGCGCGGCTCTCTCCCAAACGCCGGAATTCTGGCTGAAGTTGCAGGACCAATACCTTCTGGCCCAGCAAGCAAAGAATCCGACGACGCAAGCGAAACTCGACGACGTGCGACGCCGGGCCCGCCTGAACGAGCTCGCACCCATTCCTCTTCTACGGAAGAGGAAAGTCTTGATCGGTTCGACGCTGGACGAGCTTGAGGCCGAGGTGATGGAGTTGTTCGAACTCACCTCGATCGACGGTCAGCCTGCGCTAGGAGCAGCAGCCAGGCGCGCGAACCCCGAGGAAGACATCACCATGTTGCAGCAAGCATGGGTCGCCTGCGTTCGAAAACAAGCTAGAAAGTGGCCTCCAGCCAACGACTATTCGCGCGAAATGCTCGACAAACTTGCCGCAGCACTCCCACGGTCGGTTCAGACAGCCGAGGACTTCACCACGCTGCCCGACCAATTACGCGATGCGGGCGTCCGGCTGGTTTACGTCGAAGCCCTACCCGGCGCCAAGATCGACGGGTGCGCGATGTTCGTGGACGGCTACCCGGTCATCGGGCTATCTGGACGCGGCAAACGCCTCGACAAAGTCTTGTTCACCTTGCTCCACGAGATCGCCCACATTCTCCGTGGACACGTCGACGACGCACCCATCGTCGAGGAGCTGGACGACAGTGACGCACCAGAGTCAATCCGTGAGAAGGAAGCCAACGACGGCGCCGGCACGTGGATCTTTCCGAACGGACACCCGCCGGTGCCCGCCCGGATCAACGCGCCATGGGTAGAACAGACTGCCGACAAACTCGGACTCGCGCGCATCGTGCTAATTGGCCAACTGCAGAAACGGGGCCGCTTGGATTGGCGGACAACACTGGCCAAGAATGCCCCCTCGGTCAGCGATGTCCTCCCGCGCTGGGAATAGCAAAGGCCTTGTGCCACAGGCCGTCCCACGCTCAACACCGCCGCGCATGCCGCCTCTGCGGGTCAAAGCCCTAATTGGGTGGCGGCGTTGTCGTCCCACACCGTGTGGATGCGGACGTAGGTGCCGAGGGTGGCCAGGGAGCGGTGGCGGGTTTGGTGGGCGATGGCGCGGTCGGAGGCGCCGCGCAGGTGGGCGTGGGTGACGAAGCCGGCGCGCAGGCTATGGGCGCTGTAACCGGCTGGATTGGCGCCGGCGCGGCGAATGGCGTTGCGTACCAACGTGTTCACCGATTCGGGGTGTAGTCGGCGGTTCAGGGCGTGGTTGCCCTTGGAGACAGGTCGGAAGACGGGTCCGGTGGTGATGTCGGCGGCGTCGAGCCACGCGCGCAGGGCGGTGACGGGGCAACGCCGGGGATGGCCACCGTGAGGAATTACGACCAGTTCGGGTTGCGCGCCGGTTTGGTTGGTCTTGGACCGACCGATGGACAGCACCAGGCCGCGGGGGTGCTCGGCGAAGTGGACGACGTCCAGGGCGGCCAGTTCGCTGCGGCGCAGGGCGGTGACGAAGCCGATCAGGAGCAGGGCGCGGTCGCGCAGCCCGGCGAGGTCGGGTTCGGGATCCCGATCCGCAGAGGCCCAGGTCCGGGTGGCCGGGCAGGCGTCCAGCACGTCGTGCAGCAGCGGCGGCATCAACGGGAGAGCTTGGACCGGTGGGGTGGTGTGGGTGCGGCGGATCCCTTCCCAGACCGCCAGGACGCGGGCTCCGGTGGTGGGGTCGGGCAGGTCGTGCACGGTGTGGGCGAAGGTGATGGCTGAGAGCCGCCGGCTGATGGTGCCGACCTTCAATCCTCGGGCGGCGAGGTGGGTGAGGTAGCCGGTGAGGGTGGCGGGGTCCGCGGGCAGGGGAGTGTGGCCGGCGGTGTCGCACCAGGTGGTGAAGTCGGTCCAGTCGGCGCGGTAGCCGCGCACGGTGTTCGCCGCCCGGGCGGCGTCGACGTAGCGGGCCTCGGCGGCGGTGAGGGTCTGGCCGGAGACCACCGCGACCGGGTGGGTCGGGCTCGACGAGACGGGGGAGTGCTCGCCGGTCGTCACTGGGACAGCCTAGGCATCGGGCCACGATTACACGGGATTCCCTGCATTATCCCCGGTAATAAATCTACTCCATTTTCGACTAGACGAACTTCGACCCATCACGCCTTTTGCAGGCAGCAGCTCCACCGCAAGGATGAGGCATGACTCGCGATGGCGCGACCACCTCCGCCAACCCGCCGCACCGCCGACATGCCCGGACACCTTCTTGACGATCTGCGGCTCGAACGTTGCTGCCCGATCTCGCGGCACGTCGATGATCTCGACCGGGCCGGTGGTGTCGGTCAGCACCGTCTTGGCGCGGGTGCCGTTGCCGACGTTGCCCGTCCCCGCCTCGGGCGAATCGTGTTTCTCATAGCCGAGGTGCTCGGTCATCTCCTCGTTGAGCGCGGTCTATAGGACCGTCTTGGTGAGTTGCTTGAGCAACCGTCGGGCCCTGTCAGTGACAGGCCCTGTTCCTGGGCCAGCCGGACCAGCTCGACCGCTGCTTTCTGCTCAGCGGACTGCTCCGCCTGCTTCTTGGCCACGTCATTCAGTGTCGTCATCACGGCGACCTTTCTCGCCGAGCATCGCTCAGCGTGTCAGGCCGAAAACACCGTTAAATCCGAGGAGGCCGCAAACCCAGCAGGTCGATCAAGACCAATCGAGATCTTTGACGTCGTCGCTGTCCGGACAGATCCGTGGAGACGGGGAGCGAGTGGGCTGTCAGCTGGGGCGGGGGCTCAGGCGCAGCGTGAGGTCGTAGGGCTTGAGGGTCATGGCTTCGGTGGCGGTGAGTGTGTAGCCCGGCCGCGGCTGCAGGTCGAAGTGGTGAAGGACGGCGGCAAGGGTCAGGAGCATCTCGTGGGTAGCGAATCGGCGGCCGAGACACGATCGCGGGCCCGTGCCGAACGGTTTGTAGGTGCGTTTGGGAAGTTGGTCGAGGTTTTCAGGGAGGAAGCGGTCAGGATTGAACACGTGGGCATCGGGGCCCCAGGGGTTGGAGCGGTGGGCGGCGATCAGATGGACGAACACCCATTCGCCTGTGCGGAAGTGATGTTGCCCGCCGATGGTGGTGTCGTGGCGTGCGCGGCGGAAGTATCCGGGCGCGGCAGGCCACAGCCGAAGGGTCTCGTCAATGATGCACCGGAGATAGGTCAGCTGGTCCACATCGTCGAATTCGATGTTTTGAGAGGCGCTGGCGGCCCACAGGGCGTCCACCTCGCTGCGAGCGCGTGCTGCCACGTGGGGGTTTTCCGAAAGAAAGTGCAGCGCGAAGGAAATTGCGTTTGCGGAGGTTTCACTTCCGACGACGAGCAGGGTCAAGAGTTGGTTGACGACGTTGTCATCGCCGAGTTCAGCGCTGGTGTTGGGATCAGGGTTGTCAAGGAGGGCGTCGAGCAGGTCGCCGTTCGTCCCGGGGGTTGCCTGCCGACGCCGAGTGGCGACGATGCCGGCAACCTGCTGACGAATCGCAGTCTTGTCGGCGGCGTGCTGTCGCTTCCTGTCGTCCAGGTCGTCGGTGGTGTGCCGGTCGGCGTAGGCGAGTTCACGCAGAAAGGTGGTGACGAACGGAGGTTGGCGTAGGTCGCCGAGGTCGCCGAAGGTGAAACTCATTGCTGCGCGGGCGATGATTTCAAGGGTGAGTCGGTTGGCGTCGTCGGGGATGCGGGTCCAGCCACCGCGAGCGCTCTTGCGTCGCCAAGAGGCGACGAGTTCGTCGATCGTCGCGGTCATGGTGTCGTGGTAACGCTGCATGGCGGCTCGGGTGAAGAGGGGCACGAGGACGTCGTGTGCCTTGGTCCAGTTGGGCTCATCGTTGTCCGCGGTGAACAATCCGTCACCAAGGAGGTCGCCGAGTCGGCGCAGCGAGGGTCCGAGGTGTTTCTGCCAACGAGATTCATCGTTGACTTCATCGACCAGGGCGGCGTCGGCCAGAAAGACGACCGGTTGACCGATGGGGGCTTGAATCATTCCCGCGCCGGTTTCGACCAGTTTCGCGGTGACCTGCTGGACTGGCCTCTTCGCGTTCATCGTCATGAGGTCGCCGATGATGGGGAACCGGAAACGGCTCGGTGCGTCTGGGGTCACGGTAGCGGACTCGCTTTCACATCAGGGTTCGCAGCGCTGGGCCTCACGGTGGCCGCATAGGCGGGGGTCCACCATTTCGCGAGTGCCAGCAGGTGCTTGGCCTCGTCACTGAGAGTGGTTGATCGTAAGCGTAGGTCTGGTGGTGGGCCATTTGGCCCAGGCGGAGCGCCGGCGTCTTTGGCGCGTGCTGCGAGGGCGAATTCGTAGGCGCGGGTGGCGGTGGCGTGTTCGCGCGGCGGCACGTGGTGTGCGCTGAGGAAGCGGGTTCGTTCTGCGGTCGATGCGGGGTGCGAATAGCGCCGCAAGTGCAGCAGGGCGTCGCGGATTTCGATGATGGTGTGGTGCAGCTGCAAGGTGGTCTTTTGCCGTCGGCCCTCGCCAGGGTGGGCGACGTCGAAACCGCACTCCGGGGTGATGGTGACCATGCTCGTCCGCAGCGGCTGAAGACCTCTCCAGGCGCGGCTGGTGTGATCGAGGCCCAGGGAGCCAATGAGCCGGGAAGCCACCGTGACCGTGCCGAGGGCGAACACGGCGAGCGCGATGCCGAAGAACTCGAATCCGTGAAACCACCGTCGGAATTCCAGGGTGTCGGTCCACCCCAATTGGTCGGTGAGGGCCAACAGTAGGGCCTCCAGGCAACCCGCAGCCGTGACGACGCCAAGTAGTAAACCGCCAGCTGCCAGGACGAATTCACGCCGACGTGTGCTCTTGCGGAGTTCCTGACCGAACATCCACATCACCCGGGCCGACAGCGCCAGGATCATGGTGAGGTAAAGGGCCCATGCCACGACCGCGTCCCAGCCGCCAGATGTTTCGAGGGTCAGGCCAGCGATGCGGGCACGGGTGGCTGCAACGAGGAAGGCTATGCATAGGCCCACGGCGGCGGCGCGGTAGTAGCGATGGCACCGGCGAGTTTCGCTGGGCGACAGTCCCGTCCACAACATGGTGAACCCGATCAGTTCGGTGGAGGCGAAGATCATTGCCACGAACGCCAATTGTTGAGCGGTGGTGACCGACATCAGGGCACCGCGGGTGAGCGCGTCCTCCACGGCGTGCTCCCGCAGCAGTTGCGCTATGAGGACCAACGCCATCAAGTTGGTGTAGTAGCAGTCGTAGAGATTGGTCCTGCACCATTTCAGGCGCGCTGTGAGAAGAAGTGACATCAACGCGATCAGAGGCCACGCGAGGGCGGCGGGAACGGTAGAGGTCATCGATGCCGGAAGAAGGCGTTGCGCATCATCGTTGACGTGGGGTCATTTGCCTCGGCGGCGGCAATCATCAGTAGTGACGCGAATGTCTCGGCCTCACGCTCTTGGTCGCTGTCGCAGTTCACGCGCCCCAGCACCGCACGTACCGTTTCGGGGTCCAGGTCGGGCATCGCTTGGCGACACAGATCGTTCTTGCGCGCGTGATCGTCGCCGAAGGCCGGTGTTCGGCGGTGGTCGAGCAAGATGTGGCCTAGTTCGTGCCCAACGATGTGATCGATGTGATAGTCGGTGGTGCCCACTTCGTGCAGGATTAGGTCGTCATCGTCGCGGGCAAGCCAGAGCCCACACGGGCTGTCCGCTAGGTCCGCCGTGTTCGTGGGAATCAGGGTGATGAGACGCCCGCGCATCTCAGAGACGTTGCGCACGAGGGCCTCTCGGTCCCAGGGCACCGGTATAGGCTGGCGGCGAGCCAATTCCAGCATCTGCGCGTTTGTCAGTCGCGTCATCGTATCCGGCCCTGAACTGCGGCTGCTACTTGTGCTTGGGCGGGTCGGTTCGTGCACCGTCTACTGGCGGCAGTCGTTCGAGGTGCCGCGCATGGTCGACGAT
>NZ_JBAQWU010000129.1:0-1819 GCF_049299075.1 Gordonia sp. (in: high G+C Gram-positive bacteria) | reverse complement strand
GGCCCGCGCACCCTGGAGCAGCCGCGTGTCGTAGCTCAGCGGCGGGGCGCCGTCGGCGATCTGGAAGTTGCGGGTGTCGAATGCGTGCAACGTGTGCCGCTGCACCACCCCTGTGCGGCCGGCAACCTCGCCAGCGGTATCGATCAATTCGCTCAGCACGACCGGCGGCGGCACTATCGCCCCGGTCACTGGATCGGCTCCGGTGTAGAAAATCAGAAGGTGATCGATGGCCGAGCCGATCGCGTCGAGGAACACTTGGCGGTCCTCGTCGCCGCGATCGCGTTCACCGATCAGCGGGACGCGGCGCAGGATGTCGTCGCCGTCGATCGACCCGGCACGAGGGAAGACGCCGCTGTCGATTCCGAGCAGAATCACCGCCCGATGTGGCACCGAACGCATTGGGGTCAGGGTGCACACCGTCAGTTCACCGGTGCAGAAGTTCGAGCGTGTCGGCCGGGCGGCCACGAGGCGCCGTAGCAGACCGCGGATGTCGTCGCGGCCGAGTTCGATGTCGCGCGACCTCGCCGTATCGAGCGCGTCGGTGATCATCTCGATGGCCTGCGCCCGCTGCCACTGGGTGTCCGGGTGAGCGTCGGTCAGCGCGTCGACCGCGCCGATGAGCAACTCGGCCCAGGTGTGAGCCGAGCGGCGGCCGTCCATCTCGCGGAGCAGCAGGCCGAGCCGCGCGAGAAGTTCAGCGAATCGCCCGACCAGGTCGATCTTCGTGGATTCGACGCCAGCCATCGGCAGCCCGGGCCCGAGCCACTGGTTCTCCGACTCTTCGGCCAGCACCCCCAACAACAGCCGGTCACGGCCGACTGCGGCAGTGCCCTGCGGGAATCCACCCATCCCGAACCGGTCGCGCTGCACGTCGTCTATCGCCCAGCGGATCCCCGATCGCTGCACCCAACCGCTCACCGTGTCGAGCTCGTCCGGGGTGAACCCGAACCGCCGTTGCACTCCGGGCAGACCCAGCAGGTCGATCAGCTCACCCGAGCGCACCCGCCCGGCGGCCAGCTCGACGACTGCCGCGAGCACGTCGAGGACCTCGTTGGTCTCCCGCAACCCCCGATCGGCGAGCCGTACGCGCAGCGAGAAACCTGGATGGTCGAGACCGGCCTGGCCGAACGCGCCCTGGATGAGCGGCGCATAGGTCTCCACGTCCGGGCACATGACGAGGACATCGCGCGGCTGCAGGTCGGGGTGGTCGTCGAAGAGCCGGAGCAACCGGTCGCGTAGCACTTCCACCTGCCGCTCCGGACCGTGGCAAGCGTGCACTTCCAGCGAATCGTCGAGGCGCAAGCTGCTGTCCGGTCGTAGTTCATCACCGGCCAGCCCCTCTTGGACCACGGCCAGGAGTGTCGTGCCACGCCCGGGGACCGGGTGGTAAAAGTCCTGGTCGATGACCGGGGACAGCACCTCCTGCAACTCTTGCACGTCACGCGCGAGTGCGGCGAGCAGCGGATGGTCGGGCCGCAATCGGGTCGCCGCACTGCGCGGCCGGGGCACCGGAAGCGGCTGCGCAGCGATCTTCGACCACAGCGCATCGGACGGATGCGGCAGGAACAGCGAGACCTCGCGGTGCACGGCGAGCGCCGTCAGCACGGTCCGCAGCGACTCGGGAACCCGCGTTGCGCCGAACAGTGCGATCCGCGTGGGCAAGTCCACGACACCCGGATCGCTCCGGAGTCGTTCGACGACGACGTCGAGCTGCTCGGCGAGGTGCGGCGCGGCAACTTCCTCGCGGACCAGTCGCCACAACCACGCTTGCCAGGCCAGCGTCTCGTCGAGGTCGCGGCCAGCCCCGTCGGTGTCCCGG
>NZ_JBAQWU010000128.1:0-2619 GCF_049299075.1 Gordonia sp. (in: high G+C Gram-positive bacteria) | reverse complement strand
ACCCGACTCTGATCCGGTCAGCTGTGCAGTGGTGTGAACGAACGGGTGGTCGGTGTAGCTGTGCGCCTTGTCGTTGGTGCTCTGGTCGACGACGGTGCCGGAGAACGTGGCGGCGGGGCTGCCCATGATCCAGTCGATCTGCTGGTCACTGGGGTTGGCACTCGACCAGCCCGACGCCAGGGACAAGAACAACCGCTTGAAGCGGGCCTTGTCGTTCATGTCGCCGGTCAGGAACATCGGCGTGCTCGGCTCGGCGGCTTGCAGGTTCCCCACCGCCTCGGCCTCGGCGCGAACGGCGGCATCGCGCATCGCGTCCGTGCCGCCGACGGCATTGGCTGGGTTGTGGGTGTTGAGCACCCAGATCGAGCCGAGTCCCGACATGGAGGTGAACCGCACCAGCGGGACCTCGATCATTGGGCCGCCGTACCTGATCGAGACGTAGCGGACCTCGTCGACCTTCCAGGCGGAGGGCTGGTAGGCGATCGCGTCCGCCGTGGATCGGTGCCCTCGGCGCTTGCCGGCCACGATCTCCCACGCGCCGTTGGTGGCCTCGAGGAAGGCCTGGGCCTGCGGTGGCTCGAACTCCTGGAACCCGATGATCGAGGCCCCGGACGCGCCGATCTTGGTGACCATGTTCGGCACCCGCTCGCCGTAGGGCCGTTCGCCGGGATGGGGGTTCTTCTCGTAGTGCGAGGCGCCGCGCCAGTTGAGCGTTCCGATCCCGAACGACCCGCCCGTGCCTCCCGAGGTCGCCGTGGTGGCGCATGCGGCCCTGACGGCCTCGATGTTGGCGTTCCCCATGACCAGCATGAGCAGCATCAGCGGACAGATCAGCACCAGCGGCAGGCCGAGCAGGATGCCCTTCTTCACGACTCACCGCCTCCGGAGGACGCCGAGGGTGTGCAAGTTCGGCGAGAAACCGTCAGAAATCCGGCGAACATTCATGCCACAATCTCTAGGAACTCAGGTTCGATCGGACGTCCATGCGCTCCGATCTGCGTTTGTGCAGGTGGCGTCGGTTCAGGCCCCGGAAGAGTCTGATTGGACGAACCGTCACCGCAGATGACGGTTTGGCTGTAGCATCGACGCATGATCGTCTCGCTTGAAGATGGTGACTGATGGGTTTGGTGGCGCTGCCGGGTGGCAGCGCTGCTGATCCGACACTGATAGGTGCGCAGGCGGTCCAGGACTTCGAGCAGGAGCTGGTCGACCAGTACGCGTTGGCGATGTCGGCGGCGGGTCTGACGGACCGGCACATCGGCGGGACTCGGGCGATCGTCATCGAGTTCGCTCGCTCGCTGTCGACTCCGCTGTGGGAGGCCACCTGCGCGGACGCGGACGCGTTCTTGGCACAGCAGCGGCGGATGGGGCTCAGCGTGTCGACCCGGGCGGGCAAGGCCGGAGCACTGGCGGGCTTCTACGAGTTCGTCATCGCCCGCTACGCCGGCACGATCCGCCGCACGACCGGTGTCTTGGTCGAGCAGCCGATCGATGAGTTCAATCGCCAGTCCGGGGCATCGCTGGGCAAGGTCCGGGTGCCGCCATCGGATGAGGAAATCGACTCGCTGTTCACCGCCTGGCGCGGATCGGTCACCCAAGCGCGCAAGTACCTTCCCGCGGCCCGTGACTACTTCGCCGCCTCGCTGTGGCGCCGACTCGGGCTGCGCATCAACGAGACCGTCATGCTCGACATCCGCGACTGGCGCCCCGATCTGGGCGAGTTCGGCAAGCTCCACGTCCGCCACGGCAAGGGCTCCGGCGGCCGCGGACCCAAGCCACGGCTGGTGCCCGGAATCAACGGCGCGAACCAGTTGGTCGACTGGTGGCTGGCCGAGGTCCGCCCGCAGTACGGTCACGATTGGGCCGACCCGGACGCGCCGCTGCTGCCGTCTGAGCGGTTCGACAGGGACTTGGACCGCTGTGGACGCGTTGGTGCGAACGCGCTGCGCCGCGCGTTGGGTATGCAGGTCGACCTGTGGCTTCCAGTCTGGTCGGGCCGAATGACGCCACACGTGTTGCGGCACTACTGCGCCTCGTCGCTGTACGCGGCCGGGATGGACATCAAGGCGCTCCAAGAGTTGCTTGGGCACCAGTGGCTGGCGACGACCTCGGGCTACCTTCACGTCCGCAGCGACCACATCGAGCGCGCGTGGAACAGCGCGAGCGATCGCGTTGAAGCCCGCCTGGGCCTTCGTAGCGACTGAACAAACTGACCCGACCGAGTAACCGAAGGAGAGGATCCAGGTGCAGTGGAGCCTGCGGCTGCGGGCCGCCGAACGAGGGATCTGGAAGTCCGCGCAACTGCGCCGGATGCTGGCCGAGGCCGGGCTCGAGATCTCCGCCGGGAAGATGTCGTCGTGGTGGGCCGGGATCCCGCCGACGATGCGCCTCGAAGAGCTCGACGTCCTGTGCGCGGTGCTCGAATGCACCCCGAACGACCTGATGACACCCGAGCCGGACAAGGTCGCCTCGCGCCGTCCCCGCAACACCGACGCCGCCAACGGCAACGGCGGAAACGGGGATGGCGATCCCAACGGCAACGGCGGCACACCACCCGCGGTCACACCACGGCTCGGCAAGCCCCGCTCGACCCCACCGCTGTAGCCCGTACCCGCATCG
>NZ_JBAQWU010000127.1:0-14410 GCF_049299075.1 Gordonia sp. (in: high G+C Gram-positive bacteria) | reverse complement strand
AGCGGGGACTGCGCGGCAACCTCCGGCTCCGGCTGCGGTACTGGCTTCGACTCCGGCTTCGGATCGGGCTTCGGATCCGACTCTGGTTGCGGCTGCACGTCACCCGAGGTAGCCAGCGATCCGGGCGCGGACTGCGCGGCGCCCTGATTCGGCCGCTTGGCGACACCGATCTCCGGCTTCTGCGCGGGCTCAGCCGCCCCCTGCGGCAATACCTCTACGCTGCGGTTGGTACTGGCGGTCGGTCCCGCGTCAACGGCGAGAACGTCCACATCACCGCCCGAGGTGGTCTTCGGCTTTCCCGCATTTATGGCCTGATTGCCCCAGTAGTCGACGATCGCAACCGGCATTTTCACGATCGACAGCACACTCTTGCCCAGCGCTTCGACGCTGTCGACAAACAGATCGACGTTGAAGGTCACCATGCTCTGAAGCAGATCGGTGAACACAAACAGGTCGGGAAGGTAGCCGCCGTAGCCCAGCTTGGGCAGCGACGGGAAGAAGTCCATGACCGGCGAGATGTACTGCTGCAGATCCGCCAGGTTCGCGTGCGGGAGCACCGAGTTGATGTTCGGCAGCAGGCCCCAGAAGTCGATGACCTTGCGCGCATCGAGCCCCACGACCTTGCGGACATCATTCACCAAGTTCTGGCGGATCTCGGCGATCGCCGACGGCGCCCGGACGACGCAGTCGGTGTAGCCGTTGACCGATTCCTTCGACGCGCATTTCCACGTCGCTCCACCCACCCCGGCCCACATCCGGGTCGGGTAGTAGCCGTGCTTGGTGAAGTAGCCGACGAGGCCGTCGAGCACACCGAACGGGTCATGCAACAGATCGGGCAGATCACAAACCGGGTCGCCCTCATAGCAGTACGTGGTGACGGGAATACCGCCGAAGCCACCGGGTCGCGCCCCGGTCATGGTGAGCCCCGGGATCACGCCGATCATGGAGAGTTCGATGCCTCGACCACTCTCGGGCCCGTCGCGCCGCGGATCAGAATAGAGCTCGCCGGTCATCCCGTCCTTGGAGAGGGTCACTTCCTGTCCGTCGACGAGCACCGTGTTGTCACGACCGTTGGCGATGTCCGAGAGCACGTCACCGGCGACGCGGGCGCCCTGGGAGTAACCGGTGACGACCACCCCTTTGTCCGGACAATTCTTCTGGTACTCGGCGATCTGGTACTTGGTCGATGCCACGCCCAGCGCCACATCCTCGTTGTACCCGACCGAACCCACCGGCCACAGCGTCGTCGGATATTCGGCGTAGAGCACCTTGTACTCTTTGGTGTTTCCGTCGGCGTCGGCACCGTGATAGGGGCTCGCCGCGTCCTCGACGATCTTGACCTTGCCGTTCTCGTCCAGGATGGGCCGCTTGCCGGTGTATCGCTCCGCGACACCCACCATCGCCTGCGCATCGGGATCGCCGGTACCTGCCACTATCACGACGGCGCCGGCTTTGCAGTCGTACGCATCGTCGGCGTGGGCCAGGCCCACTCCCGCCGGGATACCCAGTGCGCCAATCACCGCCGCTGCGGCGAAAACGACACCGACATGCTTGGACCGAATGCTCAACGACAACGATTTCACGATCAACCCCCAGGAAACCTGTGACAGCGGTACTATTCCGCCGATCGTCGAGATTCTTCCCGGTTCGCGCGTTCTCGCATAGTCCCTGAAATGGGGACAAGTGCTGTTATCAGATGAGTATTCGGTGATCTCGCCTAGCACATTCACCACTCTCGCGCGCCTTATGCGCACGACGATCTTCTGCGTTTCCGGCGCCCGGACGCGGTGCGATACCCTCAAAGGCAGGTCATGAGTATCAGCACTGAGCCCCGGCTCGCTGGTCGGCAACCCTCCATCCGCGGTGGGGTGCTCCGGGTGATGACCTGGTCGCCATACTGAGGTGACAAGCGCGGGTCCGACCGTCGGACCCCTGCCGGGCACTGCCCGGCCGAGGGAAAGAAAGAGTGCTTCGCACATGTCTGACAACAACTGGAGTTTCGAGACCCTGCAGGTACACGCCGGCCAGACCGTCGGCGACACCAATGCGCGGGCCCTGCCGATTTACCAGACGACGTCGTACGTCTTCAACGACACCGACCATGCCGCGAACCTGTTCGCCCTGGCCGAGCCCGGCAACATCTACACGCGCATCATGAACCCGACGCAAGATGCCGTCGAGCAGCGGATCGCTGCGCTCGAGGGCGGCGTCGCTGCCCTGCTGCTGGCCTCCGGTCAGGCCGCGACCACCTACTCGATCCAGAACATCGTCGAGGCCGGCGGCAGCGTCGTGGCCACCCCGCGCCTGTACGGCGGCACCCAGAACCTCTTCGCCCACACCCTGCCGAAGTTCGGCATCGAGGTGATCTTCGTCGAGAACCCCGACGACCCAGCTTCGTGGCAGGCCGCCATCAAGCCGAACACGCGCGCGCTGTTCGGTGAGTCGATCGCCAACCCGCACAACCAGCTGCTCGACGTCGAGGCCGTCGCGGCCGTCGCACACGAGAACGGTCTGCCGCTGATCGTCGACAACACCGTGGCCTCGCCGTACCTGTACCGTCCGCTGGAGCACGGCGCGGACATCGTCGTGGAGTCGGCCACCAAATACCTCGGTGGGCATGGCACCACCATCGGCGGCGTGATCGTCGACGGCGGTGGCTTCGACTGGCGCGTCCAGCGCGACGGCGCAGACCTGTTCCCCGGCTTCACCACCCCCGACCCCAGCTACGGCGGCGTGGTCTACGCCGACCTCGGTGCTCCGGCGTACGCACTCAAAGCGCGCGTGCAGTTGCTCCGCGACACCGGCTCAGCCATTTCGCCGTTCAACGCCTTCCTGCTGGCCCAGGGCATCGAGACCTTGAGCCTGCGCGTGGAGCGGCACGTCGAGAACGCGCAGAAGGTCGCCGCGTACGTCGAGGCACACCCGCAGGTCACCTCGGTGTCGTACGCCGGCCTGGAGTCGTCGCCGTACTACGAGTTCGGTCGGCAGCACTACCCGAAGGGCGTCGGCTCGATTGTCGGCTTCGAGATCGAGGGCGGCGTGGATGCAGGCAAGCGGTTCGTCAACGGCCTGGAGCTGCACAGCCATGTGGCGAACATCGGCGACGTCCGCTCGCTGGTCATCCACCCGGCGTCCACCACGCACGCACAGCTGAGCCCGGACGCGCAGCTGGCCGCCGGGGTCACCCCGGGACTGGTGCGCCTGGCCGTCGGCACCGAGAACATCAACGACATCCTCGCCGACCTCGACAAGGGCTTCGGCGCAGCGAAGGGCTGATCTGAGCATGTCCCTGATCTCCGACCCGACGACGATGGTCGTGGGCGCCGACTGGGCCACCGGTCCCGACGGCGCCACGGTCGTCGTGCCGATCGGAGATTTGGAGCTGGAGTCGGGGCGGCAGCTCGACGACGTGACGGTCACTTTTCAGCGTTGGGGCACCCCCAACGCCGAACGCGACAACATCGTCCTCGCGCTGCACGCCTTGACCGGCAACTCGCACGTCACTGGTCCGCCGGACGAGCGCTTCTCGATGGTCGGCTGGTGGGATGGCCTGGTCGGCCCGGGGTGCGCCGTCGACACCGACGAGTGGTGCGTCGTGGCGCCCAACGTGATCGGTGGCTGCTACGGTTCCACCGGCCCCGGCACCCGCGCCCCCGACGGGACGCCGTGGGGGTCGCGTTTTCCGCGGCTCACCGTGCGCGACCTCGTCGAATCGGAGTGCCGCGCCTTCACCAGCCTGGGTATCACCGGCTTCGCCGCAGTCACCGGCGGCTCGATGGGCGGCGCGCGGGCCTTGGAGTGGTTGGTCAGCCATCCCGAGCTGATCAATGCGGGCCTGGTCTTCGCCGTGGGTGCACGAGCCTCGGCCGACCAGATCGGCACGCAGTCCACGCAGATCGCCGCGATCACCGCCGACCCGGACTGGCAGGGCGGCGACTATTACGGCACCGGTCGCGCCCCGATGACCGGCATGGGGATCGCCCGCCGCATCGCGCACTTGAGTTACCGATACGACGTCGAGCTCGATGAACGCTTCGAGAACTCGCCGCAGGGTGACGAGCATCCGCTGGTGGACGGCCGCTACGCCGTGCAGAGTTACCTGGAGTATCAGGCCGAGAAGCTAAAGTCGCGCTTCGATCCGGGCAGCTACGCCGTGCTGTCGGAGGTCCTCAATTCGCACGACGTCGGCCGCGGCCGCAGCGGTATCACCGCCGCGCTGAACTCGTGCACCGTGCCGACCGTCGTGGCCGGCATCGACTCCGATCGCCTGTACCCGCTGTATCAGCAGGCCGAGATCGCTGCCGAACTCGGCAACTGCATCGGCGGCCTCCGCGTAGTCCACTCCGCCGCCGGCCACGACGGCTTCCTCACCGAACGCGACGCCGTCGGCGACCTGCTCGCCCACACCATGGATATCGCCCGCCAACAGCGTGCGTGATGGTTTCGACACGGACCTCGGCTAGCGCCTCGCCCCGGCTCAACCATCGACAGACCACCCGCCCCCTGAGCTCACCCCCGCTCCCTGAGCTCACCCCCGCTCCCTGAGCTCGCCTCCGCTCCCTGAGCTTGTCGAAGGGTCACCCCACCTCGCTGGTTGAGCCCGAGGCGAACGAAATGAGTATCGGTGTTGAAACCACGCCCAGAGAAGCGCTAGAGCTGGTCGCCGGTTCCCAGCGAGTCGATCGACGTCGCTAGCCAGAACACCAGCGCACCCGTCGACGCCATCCATGCGACATCGAACGGACGGCTGCGTACCGCCAGCAGCCCAGCCCGGTCCGCCGGTAGCACCGCGCGCAAGACCGCACCCAACATCAGCGCGCCACCGAAGGCCACGCTGCCTCGTCGCCAGCGGTCCACCAGCACCAGGATCGCGGCGACGAGCACCACCGCCATCACCACCAGAAACGGGATCTGCCGGATGATCCGCGCACGCAACTGCGCCCGGCGCACTGCCGGGTCGGTGGCTGCGCTGCCGACGACCATCGTTACTGCGCCGCCTGCTTCGCCGCGGCCAGGGCTTCGGCCCGCTCAACGACGTTGACCAGCAGGAAGGCGCGGGTCAGCGGGCCTACTCCGCCAGGGTTGGGCGAGACCGCGCCAGCTACGTCCCAGACGTCCGGAGCGACGTCGCCCATCAGTCCGCCCTCGCCGCGACTCACACCTACGTCGATCACGGCCGCACCCGGCTTCACCATGTCGGCGGTGATCAGGTGCGGTACACCCGCGGCGGCCACCACGATGTCGGCGCGGCGAACTTCCGCCGCCAGGTCGCGGGTTCCGGTGTGGCATAGCGTCACGGTGGCGTTTTCGCTACGGCGGGTCAGCAGCAGTCCGATTGGGCGGCCGATGGTGATGCCCCGGCCCACGACCACCACGTGCGCCCCGTTGATCGGGATGTCGTAGCGGCGCAGCAGGTGCACCACGCCGCGCGGCGTGCAGGGCAGGGTCGCTTCTTCGCCGATCACCAGGCGGCCGAGATTGATCGGGTGCAGCCCGTCGGCGTCCTTAGCCGGGTCGATCCGCTCCAGGGCGGCGTTCTCGTCGAGATGCTTCGGGAGCGGCAGCTGCACGATGTAGCCGGTGCACGCGGGATCCGCGTTCAGCTCGTCGATCGCGGCGTTGAGCTCGTCTTGGGTGATGTCGGCTGGCAGATCCTTGCGGATCGAGGCGACACCGATCCGGGCGCAGTCCCCATGCTTGCCTTTGACATACGACTGCGAGCCGGGGTCGTCGCCCACCAGGATCGTGCCGAGGCCCGGGGCCTCCCCGGCTTCGCGCAGTCGATCCACGCGCACCTTGAGGTCGTCGAAGATCTCGTCGCGGGTGGCCTTGCCGTCCAGTCGAATCGCCGTCACGGTTCCCCATTGTTCCACTACTTGCAATGTTTCCCGCACCACACCGACACCGCGCCGCTCACATACCCCCTGGGGTATAGTTCGGCTGGCACTACCCCGATCCTCGAACAGGAGCCCCGCCATGCCGCTCTCCGGCTACTCCGACACCACGATGACCGTCGACCGCCTGGTCCCGGCCCTCGCCTCGCTGATGATCTTCGTGAGCATCGTTCTGGTCGCCACGCTCGGCCCGTGGTGGCTGTTGCTCACCGGCTTCGTCGCAGCAAACCTCGCCTTCTACGCCTACGCCGGCTGGTGCCCCGCCTCGCTGATCATGGAGAAGATCGGCCTGGGCCGCTACGCCGCCTGCACCCGCTGATCAGAACCGGTCAGGCACACTTAGGCTCCCTTTTCGACCCTGACGGTTCATAAGGGAACGTAACTCACGCGTAGCCTGGAGGGCGCAACCGCACGCGGGAGGGAACCAACTCATGGCCGACCAGATCAGCCTTGCCGATGCCCTCACCACCGAGCATCACGAGATCGACGCGGCCATCGATCGTTTCGCCGGCACCGGACCCGACGAGTCGCTGGCGGCCTGGGCCCAGCCGCTGGTCGATGGCCTGCGCGCACTGCGTCGCCATATTTACCTGGAAGAAGACCTGGTCTTCCCGCCACTCAAGCAGGGCGCGCTGACCATGCCAATCATGGTGATGGAGAACGAGCACGGCGAACTGTGGCGCCGACTCGACGCCCTCGAAGCCCTCCTGTCGCACGACGACGTCGACGCCGAACCCAAACGCTCGGCCACCATCACCGCCTGCCGCGAACTGCTCGCCCTGCTGGCCCAGCACAACGCCAAGGAGGAGCCGGTGATTTACCCGCACGTCGATCCGAGCCTCGACGAGGCGGCCGCCGCGCAGCTTGCCGAGTTCATGGAGACCGGCACCACCCCTGATGGCTGGACCCCCGCCCGGGCGGACGGCTGAGCCGCGAGCACAATGGGCCTCGTGCCTGAGCCGTTCGTCCTCAATCTGGTCTACTACCAGCCCTGCATTCCCCCGAACACTGGGAACGCCATCCGCATCGCGGCCAACACCGGCGCTCACCTGCACTTGATTGAGCCGCTCGGTTTCACCATGACCGACCAGCAGGTGAAGCGCGCCGGGCTCGACTACCACGAGATGGCCCATGTGACGGTCCACCCGGATCTGCCCACCGCGTGGGCTGCCCTGCAACCCGAGCGGGTGTTCGCGTTCTCCGCGCGCGCCGAGAAGTTCTACACCGACGTCGAGTACCGCTCCGGCGACGTGCTTTTGTTCGGCCCGGAACCCACTGGCCTGCCCGACGAGGTTCTCGCCGACCCGCAGGTCACCGAGCAGTTGCGCATCCCAATGCTGCCCGATCGTCGCTCGATGAATCTGGCCAACGCGACCAGCGTCGCCCTTTACGAGGCCTGGCGTCAGCACGGTTTCCCCGGCGCAATCTGACCCAGACGTAACCTCACAGACCCGGCATCGCTATATAGCGGTCGCCGTCTCTGTGACGTTACGGTAGGGACAAGGCTGAGTCAGCGGGGTTTGTTCGCGTAGACGTAACGGTAGTAGTCGGCGGCGGTGAGTTTGCTGGCCGCGGCCGGATCCACGACGACGGTCGCCCGCCGATGCCACTGCAGGATCGACGCCGGGCACGACGCGGTGAGCGGGCCCTCAACGGCCGCAGCGACCGCCTCGGCCTTGCCTGCGCCGGTGGCGACGAGCGCCAAATGCTTGGCGTCGCTGATGGTCCCGAGCCCCTGGGTGATTACGTGCATGGGAACCTGACTGAGGTCGTCGTCAAAGAACCGCGCATTGTCTTCGCGGGTCTTTGCGGTGAGCGTCTTGATCCGGGTGCGGGACGTGAGCGACGACGACGGCTCGTTGAAGCCGATATGCCCGTTGCTGCCGATCCCGAGGATCTGCACATCCACCGGCCCTACTTCGGCGATCCGCGCGTCGTAGGCGTCGGCCGCCGCAGAACTGTCGGGCGCCATACCGTCGGGCGAGTAGACGTCGCCGAGGTCGACGTGGTTGGTGAAGTTGTCGCGAATAAAGCGCGCGTAGCTCTCGGGGTGGGTCGGCGGGAGGCCGACGTACTCGTCGAGCAGCACCGCATTGACCCCGGCGAAGCTCAGCCCGTCGTCGTTATGCCGCCGGATCAGCTCCCGGTAGGTCGGCAGCGGCGACGATCCCGTCGCCAGCCCGAGCGTTCGGGCACCACCCCGCACGGCGCCAGCGATGATGTCGGCCATCACCTGCTCGGGGTGATCGGTGATCACAACTTCCATGCCTACCCTGCTTTCTCGTGATGATCGGCCGGTCAGCCTGAGGCTATCGCGCGTTCCGCGGGCGCAGATGCCGATCGGTGAGCACACGTTCGGTGGAGTGCCCGCTACCCGATCCGGAATCGTTTGTGCCGCGAGGTGGCACCGCCGACCAAAACGACGGTGCTCTTGGGAACCCCATAGTGCTTGGCGACCAGCAGCCCGACGGCCTTGGTGGCCTTACCTTCGGTGGCGGGCTCGCGGACGTATACGGTCAGCGTCCCGTCGGCGCCGACCTCCACCAGCGGCCCCTTCTTACTGTTGGGCTTCACCCGCACAGCCACCTGCTCCGGAACCTCCATCAGCTCAGTGTCTCAGCACCAGTCGGCTGCTCAGCACCAGTCGCGGGAGCGGGTGCCCACGCGCAGGTCCAGCTGCTGCAGGCGGTCGGCGACGACGGTCACCGCACCTTCGGCGTTCTGCACCTTCCCGCGGATCAGCAGCGCCGAGGCGGTCTGGGCCAGGCGCCGGTACCGCGTCCACAGCCCCACCGAGCACACCACGTTCACCATGCCGGTCTCGTCTTCCAAGTTGATAAAGGTGACCCCGGCCGCGGTGGCCGGGCGCTGCCGGTGCGTCACCGCGCCGCCGACGGTCACCCGCGAACCATCCGGTACCGACAGCAACTGGTCGGCCGGCACCACGCCCATCGCGTCCAGTCGCGGACGCAGATACTGCGTCGGATAGGTGTGCGGCGTGATCCCGGTGGCGATGGCGTCGACGGCGGCCAGCTCGACGTCGGACATGCCCGGCAGCGTCGGCGCGGCCCGCGGACTGACCACTGGCAGCTGCTCTTCACGCAGCCCGGCCACCGCCCCTGCCTCCCACAAGGCGGCCCGACGTTCCAGGCCCAGCGACTCGAAGGCGCCGGCGGTCGCCAGCGATTCCAGTTGCGCCGCAGTCAATTCCGTCCGCCGCGACAGATCGGCGACGGAGGTAAACAGCCCGCGAACCTCCCGATTGTCGACGATCCGCTGCGCCGCGTCGTCGCCCAGTCCGCGCACTGCGCCGAGCCCGATCCGCACGTCGAGGCCGCCGTTCTCCAGCTCGGCGTGGGCCACCGAGCGGTTCACGTCGGGCCGGTGCACGGTGACGCCGTGTCGTCGTGCATCGGCGACCAGCGACTGCGGCGAGTAGAAACCCATCGGCTGGGCCCGCAATAGTGCCGCACAGAACGCCGCCGGATGGTGCAGCTTGAACCACGCCGAATAGAAGACCAGCGACGCGAAGCTCTGCGAATGGCTTTCTGGGAAGCCGAAATTGGCGAAGGCGGCCATCTTCTCGTAGATCCGGTCGGCAGTCTCGCCGGTGATCCCGTTGACGCGCTCCATGCCCGCATAGAACCGGGCGCGTAGGCGTTCCATCTTCTCCGGCGACCGTTTGGATCCCATCGCCCGGCGCAGCTGATCGGCCTCGGCGGCACCGAATCCGGCGACGTCGACGGCCAACTGCATCAGCTGCTCCTGGAACAGCGGAATGCCCAGGGTGCGGTCCAGCGACTTGTGCATGGCCGGATGCTCCACGGCCGGCTCCTCCAATCCGTTGCGCCGCCGGATGTATGGGTGCACCGAACCGCCCTGGATGGGTCCGGGCCGGATCAGGGCCACCTCGACGACGAGGTCGTAGAAGTTGCGTGGTTTCAGTCTTGGGAGCGTGGCCATCTGCGCACGCGACTCCACCTGGAAGACGCCGACCGTATCGGCTGTGCAGAGCATGTCGTAGACGGCGGTCTCGGTGAGGTCGAGTTTGGCCAGATCCACCTCGATTCCCTTGTGCGCCTTCACTAGATCGATCGCGTAGTGCAGTGCCGAGAGCATGCCGAGACCGAGCAGGTCGAACTTCACCAGACCGATGGCGGCGCAGTCGTCCTTGTCCCACTGCAGCACGCTGCGCCCCTCCATGCGCGCCCACTCTGTCGGGCACACGTCGGCGATCGGGCGATCGCAGATCACCATGCCGCCGGAGTGAATGCCCAAATGCCTTGGCATGGAAGAGATTTCGGCGGCCATGGCGCGCACATCGGCGGGCGCCGAATCCGGGACTTTGCTCCACGCATCCTGCTGTCCGGGGTCGTAGCCGAGGGCGCGCGCCATATCGCGCACCGCCGAGCGCCCGCGGTAGGTGATCACGTTGGCCACCTGGGCGCTGTATGCGCGGCCGTGCCGGGCGTAGACATACTGGATCGCCTCTTCGCGCCGGTCGGACTCGATGTCGACGTCGATGTCCGGTGGCCCGTCGCGCTCGGGCGAGAGAAACCGCTCAAACAGGAGGTCCGCGGCGACCGGGTCCACGTTGGTCACCCCAAGCGCGTAACAGACCGCAGAGTTGGCGGCGCTCCCCCGGCCCTGGCAAAGAATGTCGTTGCGGCGGCAGAACGAGACGATGTCGTGCACCACCAGGAAGTAGCCCGGAAAGGTCAACTGCTCGATGATCCCCAGTTCGCGGTCGATCTGCCGGTAGGCGTCCGGCCGCTGCCCGCGCGTGCCGTACCGGTCCAGCGCACCCTGCTCGGTGAGTTCCCGCAGCCAACTCGCTTCGGTGTGCCCGTCGGGGACGTCGAACGGCGGGAGCTTGGGTGCGATCAGCCCGAGCGGAAAGGCGCAGTCGGCGGCCAAATCGGCGGCGTTCTCGATGGCGTCGAGGTGCGTGGGCAGCAGCCGGGCCATCTCGTCTCCAGTGCGCAGGTGGGCGCCGCCGATGCCGGGCAGCCAGCCGGAGATGGTGGCTAGATCGGTACGCGCCCGGACCGCTGCCACCGCCATGGCTAGGCGACGGCGCTGCGGTCCGGCGAAGTGCGCGCCGGTGGTCGCCACCGTGGGCAGCCTGAACTCGTCGGCCAGTAGGGCCAGTGCGGCATTGCGCTCGTCGTCGTCACTCCTTCCGGAGGCGGTCAGCTCCACCGCGACATTCTCGCGGGTGAATCGATCCACCATGTCTCCCAAGGCCTTTCGCGCCGCGGGGACCCCGCCGCGGGCGAGCGCCCGGCGCACCGACCCCTTGCGGCAGCCGGTAAGGATCAGCCAGTGGCCGACCGCCGCCTCGGTGATCGCCTCGGCGTCGTACCGCAACAGCCCTTTCGCACCACCGCTCATATGCGCGTCGGCGATCACCCGGGACAGCCGCCGGTAGCCCTCCGCATCGCGGGCGATCACCAGCAGGTGTTCGCCCGGCGGATCCACCGCCCCGGCCCGCACATTTCGCTGGTCGAGCCCCGTCGAGACCCCGAGGGAGAGTTCGGCGCCGAAGATCGTCGGCATGCCGCACTCGCGGGCGGCTTCGGCAAAGCGCACTACCCCGTAGAAGCCGTCGTGGTCGGTCAGCGCCAGCCCGGTCAGGCCGAGCCGCTGCGCCTCGGTGACCATCTCCTCCGGCAGGGAAGCGCCGTCGAGGAAGCTGAACGCACTGTGGGCATGGAGTTCGGCGTACCGGATCCGCGAGACCACCGGCTCCACGTCATCGGCCCGGTACTCGCCCCGAGTCCGCGACCACGCCGGAGCATCGTTGCCATCCCCCTGACCTTGCCCCGCCCCCCGAGCTCCTTCCGCCCCCTGAGCTCGTTCCGCTCCCTGAGCTTGCCGAAGGGTCACCGGTGGCCGCCCGGAGAGCACCCGCTCCATCTCCGACCAGCTCGGCGGCCCGTTGTTCCATCCCACGCACCCACCTTAGAACATGTGTTCTATTGTGAACAGGGGTCGTTGGGTCTCGGTCAGACTCTCTCCACTTTCCAGTCGACAGTATGAGAACCTGTTCTAGTGACTCGATACTTCGTGACCGGAGGCAGCGGCTTCATCGGCCGCCGGGCGCTCGTCCGCCTCCTCTCCCACGACGACGCCGAGGTGACTGTCCTGGTGCGCGCGCAGTCGCTGCCCAAGCTGGCTGCGGTCCTGGAAAAGATCGACGGCGGCGACCGCGTGGTGACTGCCGTCGGCGACCTGATCCCCGGCAACCTCGGCGGCCGCGACGATGTGCTGACCGATTCCGCAACCGGCGGCTACGACCACGTCATCCACCTGGCCGGCTGCTACGACTTCGAAGCCGACGACGAGACCCTCACTGCAGTGAACGTCGAGGGCACCGCCCGCGTCGCGGCTTTCGCCGCCCGGCACGGCGCCCTGCTGCACCACATCTCGTCAACCGCGGTTGCTGGCGACCATCACGGCGCCTTCACCGAGGCCGACTTCGACCTCGGGCAGGGCTTCCCGACCGCCTGCCATCGCAGCCAGTTCGACGCCGAACGCACGGTCCGCGAGACCGCAGGGCTCCGCTGGCGTATCTACCGCCCGTCCGCGGTAGTCGGCCATTCAATCACCGGCGAGACCGACCGAGCCGACGGCCTCTACTACTTCTTCCCGCAGCTCACCGCACTCGCCCAGTTGCCGGCGGCGGTACCGCTGCCGGTGATGAACATCGGCGACATCAATCTGGTTCCGGTGGATTACGTGGTCAAGGCGATCGATGCCCTGCACACTCACCGCGACGACGAAAGCGGCCTGGTCTTTCACCTCGCCGATCCGGAGCGCCGCACCGTCACCGACCTGTTCAACGCGCTCGCCCCCGCCGTCGGCGGACCGCGCGGTTTCGGCGCCATGCCCGCGGTCCTCGCCCGCTCGGTGATGAGCGCGATCGGCCTCACCCCACTGCGCGCCGGCCGCGATCTGGTGGCGCAGCAGATGGGTATCCCACCGGTCATGATCGACGTCGTGTCGGTTCCCGTGCAGCTCGTGTCCGACGACACCGCTGTCACCCTCGGCGAACTCGGTGTCACACTCCCCCAATTCACCACCTACCTGCCCAACTTGTGGTCGTACTGGTCGGACCATCTCGATCCCGGCCGACACCGGCGCGACGATCCGCGCGGCCCATTGGTGGGCAAGAACGTCGTGATTACCGGTGGTTCGTCGGGTATCGGCAAGTCGACGGCCCGGATGGCCATCACCCGCGGCGCCAACGTGATCCTGGTGTCGGTCGACGACGAGCAACTGTTCGAGACTGCCGACGAGCTCAACGCGGAGGTACCCCAGCCTGGTATGCCGCTGGGCACGGCGGTCGCCTACCCGGCGGATATCACCGACGAAGGTTCGGTGCGCACGCTGGTGAAATCGATCATCGCCGAGCAGGGGCACATCGACCTGTTGGTGAACAATGCCGGGCGGTCGATCCGCCGGTCGTCGCTCAACTCCCTCGACCGGGCGCACGACTATCAGCGCATGATGGCCGTCAACTACTTCGGCGCCGTCTACCTGACGCTGTCGGTGTTGCCGCACATGGTCGAGCGGCAGTCCGGTCACATCGTGAACGTCTCGGATGTGCTGGTGCAGAGCCGCAGCGCGCGTTTCGGCGCCTACGCCGCGTCTAAGGCGGCGTTGGAGGCGTTCGCCGATGCGACCAGCGCGGAGACCCTCTCCGATCACGTCACCTTCACTAATGTCCGTCTCCCGTTGACCCGGACCCGAATGATCGCTCCGACCCGGGCCTATGAATCCCGGCGCGGAATCTGGGGGGTCGACAAAGCCGCGAGCCGGGTGCTCAAAGCGATGATCGACCGTCCCCGGCGGGTGAACTCCCTGGTCGGCGGCCTCGCCGAGGCCAGTCACCGGCTGGCCCCGCAGCTGACCAACCGCCTCCTGCATCAGGAGTACCTGCGCGTCGGTGAGTCCGAGGCCTCACTCGGCACCACCCATGCCCCCTGAGACCCCGTTCTTACTCGTCGACGACGACGTCCTGCGCCGCAATGTGCAGCGCCTGGCCGACGCGGCCGCCGAGCAGGGGCTCCAGGTGCGCCCGCACGCGAAGACCCACAAGTGCGCGCAGGTCGCCGACCTCCAACTCGCCTCGGGCGCCCCGGGGCTGAGTGTCGCCACGATCGGCGAGGCCGAGGCCTTCGCCGCGGCGGGCTTCACCGACCTCTTCATCGCCTACCCACTGTGGCTGACCGAGGCGAAAGCCACCCGCCTGCGCACCCTCGCCCACACACTCCACGCCACCCCCTCGCCCGCCGAGCCCTCCCCCTCAATCGCTGAGCCTTCCCCCTCGCTCGTTGAGCCGGGCCGAGTCGCTAGCCGAGGCCCGTGTCGAAACGCCCTCAGACTCGCCGTCGATTCCGCCGACGGCGCCCGCCGGCTGGCCCGCGGCCTGCAGTCCACCCCCGCCGACGTCCTGGTTGAAATCGACTCGGGCATGCGCCGCAGCGGCGTCGCCCCGACCTGCGCGGGCG
>NZ_JBAQWU010000126.1:0-3982 GCF_049299075.1 Gordonia sp. (in: high G+C Gram-positive bacteria) | reverse complement strand
GTCGTAGGCCGTCTCCGTCAACGGCCTATCAACGCTGTAGAACAGGTACGCGTACCCGCGCTCCCGACTGCGCCCCACCCGGCCGCGCAACTGGTGCAGCTGCGAGAGCCCCAAGTTCTCCGCCCGGTCGACGATCAGCGTGTTCGCATTGGAGATATCCAGGCCGGTCTCGATGATCGTCGTACACACCAGCACGTCGTACTCACGATTCCAGAAGCCCTCGACCGTCTTCTCCAACAACTCCTCGGGCATCTGCCCATGAGCGACGGCGATCTTTGCCTCCGGGACCAGGCGCGCCAGATCCTTGGCCATCTTGTCGATCGTCGACACCCGGTTGTGCACGTAGAACACCTGGCCGTCGCGCAACAACTCACGCCGGATGGCCGCACCCACCTGCTTCTCCGAGTACGCGCCCACATAGGTCAGCACCGGATGCCGCTCCTCCGGCGGCGTCAGAATGGTCGACATCTCGCGGATCCCCGCCATCGACATCTCCAAGGTGCGCGGAATCGGCGTCGCCGACATCGTCAACACGTCGACGTGCGTGCGCAGCGACTTGATGTGCTCCTTGTGCTCGACACCGAAGCGCTGCTCCTCGTCGACGATTACCAGACCCAGGTCCTTCCACACCGCCCCGGTCTGCAGCAGGCGGTGCGTACCGATCACGATGTCCACCTCACCGTCGGCCATCGCATGCAGGATCTTCTTCGACTCGGCTGGCGACGTGAACCGGGACAGCCCGGCCACCGTCACCGGGAAGCCCGCCATGCGCTCGCTGAACGTCTGCAGGTGTTGTCCGGCAAGGATGGTGGTGGGCACCAGCACAGCCACCTGCTTACCGTCCTGCACCGCCTTAAACGCCGCGCGCACCGCGATCTCGGTCTTGCCGTAGCCGACGTCGCCGACGATCACCCGGTCCATCGGCACCGGCTTCTCCATATCGGCCTTCACCTCGCCGATCACCGTCATCTGATCGACGGTCTCGGTGAAGTCGAACGCGTCCTCCATCTCGCGCTGCCACGGACTGTCCGGGCTGAACGCGAAACCCGGCGCCGCATGCCGGGCCGCATACAACTGCACCAACTCGCCCGCGATCTCGCGAACGGCCTTGCGCGCCTTACGTTTTGTGTTCGACCAGTCACTGCCACCGAGCTTGCTCAAGGCCGGCTGCTCGCCGCCCACGTACCGCGACAACTGATCCAGCGAGTCCATCGGCACATACAATCGGTCCCCCGGCTGGCCGCGCTTACCGGGCGCATACTCGATCACCAGGTACTCCCGGCGGGCCCCGCCGATCACTCGCTCGATCATCTCCACAAACTTGCCGATGCCGTGCTGGTCGTGCACCACCATGTCGCCCGCCGTCAACGCCAGCGGATCCACCTGGTTGCGCCGCTTGGCGGGGAGCTTTCGCCCGTCCTTCACCCCGACCACGCGCGCACCGGTCAGATCCGCTTCGGTGATGATGACCAGTGGCCCGACGACCAGGCCGTGGCGCAGGGTGCCGTGGTAGACGGCGACCGCATCGGCCGGCGGCTCGTCGCCGTCGTCCATCAGCCGCGCCGGCACCTCGGCCTCACCGAGACGTTCGACGAAGCGCTGCGCCGTACCGCGACCAGCCGCGACCACTGCAGCCCGAGAACCCGACGCCAACTGCGCGCGCAAACTCGCCAGCAGCGACTTGATCTCGTCGGCGTCACCGTGCGGTGCCGGCCCGGCATGCAGGTCCAATTCCAGCTCGGCCCCGCTGCCCGACGAGAGTGGACTGATGGTCCACCAACTGCGGCCGGCAGCGATGGTGGCCGCCTGCACCTCATCCACCGGACGGTAGGCGCTGGCCTGCAGATCCACACTCTGCGCCTGCACCGGCGCACCCGCTCCGAGCGCCGCAGCATTCCACGACGCCTCCAAGAACTCCGCGCCCGTGCGCTCCAAATCGCCCGCGCGCGTGCGCACCTTCTCCGGATCGAGCACCAGCACCCGAGTTCCCGCAGGCATCACTTCGGTAAGCAGCTGCATCTGGCCGTCGACCAGGGCAGGAATCATCGCCTCCATGCCTTCGACGGCGATGCCCTCCGACAGCTTGGTCAGCAGTTCGGCGAGCGCGACGTCGTCGGTGGTCTCGGCAAGCTCGGCCGCCCTCGCCCGCACTTGCTCGGTCAGCACTAATTCCCGGCACGGATGGATCTGGACACCTTTGCCCCCTGAGCTTGTCGAAGGGTCGACTTCCGGCTGCGTCCGCTGGTCGGCGACGGAGAACGCACGCAGGTCGGTCACCTCGTCGCCCCAGAACTCCACGCGCACCGGGTAGTCCGCGGTGGTGGCAAAGACGTCGAGGATGCCGCCGCGCACCGCGAACTCGCCGCGCCGCCCGACCATGTCGACGCGCTCGTACGCCATCTCCACCAGCTGCTCGATGAGCCCATCGAAATCGACGTCGAGGCCCTCACGCAAGGTGATGGCGCGCAGCGAGCCGAGCCGGGGTGCCATCGGTTGAATCAACGACCGCACCGTGGTCACGACCACCCGCAACGGCTCCGCCTCCGGATCGGCCAGCCGGTGCAGCACCGCCAGGCGCTGCCCGACGGTGTCCGCGCTCGGCGAGAGCCGCTCGTGCGGCAGCGTCTCCCACGACGGGAACTGCGCCACCGCCCCCGCCCCGTCCGGCAGCAACTCGCGCAACTCGGCCGTCAGATCGTCAGCTTCGCGGCCGTTGGCCGTCACCACCAGCAGCGGCCCGCCCTGCGCCGTCAACGACGCGACAACGAAGGGCCGGGCCGCATCGGGAGCCGTGAGATCCAGTCGCGGCTCGCCGGACCGTTTCACCAGTTCAGCGAACACCCCGGCGCGGGTGGCATAAGCATTCAATCCGGAAAGCGAGGGGGAGGTCGACACCCGCCCCATTCTAGGTCCGCAGCAGCGACGCTCCCAGCGGAACCTGCGGCGTCGCGCCCGGCAGCAACGCGTACACCGACGAACCGATCGGTGTGGTCCACACGTTGAGGTCGTCGTGCTCGGCCAATCGCTCCTGCGAGGGCAAGAACTGCCGGACCGGATCGCGCTGCACGGTGGAGAAGATCAGCCCCGTGTCGGCGACACCGTCGTCGTAGTTATAGGCGCGACGCAAGTACTGCTCATGATCGGCACGACGATGGGCCCGCGCAATGTGCGACGACTCCGGGATCACCGAAATACCGCCGTCGCTCATCGAGAAGTCGGGCTTGTCGTGCTCGTTCTGTCCGGTCAGCGGCGCCCCGTTGGTCAGGTTGCGGCCGAGCACCAGTTCCCGCGGTCCCCGGTCGAGTTCTTCCCAAGTGTCCATGTGCATAGCGATTCGCCGGATCACCATCGAACTACCGCCGGCCAGCCACGGCTGCTCGACGCCGTCGTTCCAGATCAGTTCGTCGTTGCGGTCGGCGACCGGCTGCTCGGTGCCGTCGATCTGCCCGAAGAGATTGCGCTGCGTCTGGTCGTCGGGCTGCGTGCCGCGCGCCGTGCGGAAGCCGCGCTGCACCCAGACGACAGGCGCAATCGTGTGCACGGCAGCAGTCAACACCCGGGTCGCATGGGCCAGCGTCACCGGATCGTCGGAGGCGACCACCAGCAGCAGGTCAGTCTGCCCCCACCGCTCCTCGAGTCGGTCGATGGCGAACGCCGGCAACGGCTTGAGCCAGGACGGACGACGACCCGCCATCCGCGGATTCTCAAAGATCCGCGGCCCGACACCGACAGTCACCGTCAGCCGCGACGGCGCGACAGCAAGCTCGGGTTCGACGTCGGAAAGCCCCGCCTCCCCCTGGGTCAGGCGAGCACCGTCTTGGGTCCAGAGCATGAGGACGCCGCGAAGTGCGTCCATATCCGCCGGGTCCACCAAGTTCAGGCCGACATAGTTGGCGTGACTGGGTGGCGTCGTGACAATGCCAGCCTGATGCGGGCCGTAGAACTGCACGGTCTGCCGGGCCGGCTCGTGCACGTCGCAGAC
>NZ_JBAQWU010000125.1:0-6063 GCF_049299075.1 Gordonia sp. (in: high G+C Gram-positive bacteria) | reverse complement strand
GGCCGGGGCGGTGCGCATAAGTCCATGATTCCACGGCCTGGGTAGCATGACCGACGTGGACAAGACAGGGCAGGCGTGGCGGCAGTTTGTACCGCTCGCGCTCGTGGCAGTGCTCCTGATCGCGAGCGTCGCCGCAGTCTGGCGGGTGTTGCGGAATGATCCCATGGCACCGCCTCGGGTGGTGAAGATCGCAACGGGATCATGGAAGCCGTTTGTCGACCCGTCCGATCTCAACGGCGGACCGGTCACCGAGATGGTGGCCGCCGCGTTGCGAAAGGCCGGCTTAGCG
Source organism: Gordonia sp. (in: high G+C Gram-positive bacteria) (assembly GCF_049299075.1). Taxonomy (GTDB): domain Bacteria; phylum Actinomycetota; class Actinomycetes; order Mycobacteriales; family Mycobacteriaceae; genus Gordonia. The sequence continues at coordinate 5,774 of NZ_JBAQWU010000125.1, read as the reverse complement.
CCGGTGTTCGATTACGGTATTTGGGACGATGTTCCGACGCGCGTCGAGCGCGATCAGGTCTTCGCCGGTTTTCCGTTGATCGAAACTGCGGCGCGCGCAGAGTACCGATTCAGCGTCCCGATCGTCAAGTTCCGTTACGTGACTTTTGTACGGGCCTCGACGCGGTCCGAAGTCGCCGCCGGCCGCGATTTGACCAGCCTGACCTGGGGGCGGATCAACGGCTATGGCTATAGCCAAGGGGTCAGTGAGATTATGGACTCGGCGAGCAGAGTGCGGGAGTTCGCCAGTGGGCCGGACGCGATGCGGGCCCTGGTCGAGGGTGAAGTGGACGCGGTCTCGGAAAGCGAGTCGGCCGGATCCGCGGCGTTGGCCGAACTTGACGACGTCGATACCTTCTCGGTGGTCACCCTGCCGGTGAGCCACGCTACTCAGAACTGTTTGACGCCTGGGGCGTCCGCGGGCGTCCGCGCGGCGACCGACTCGTGTGAAGGCCTTCGCTTGATGTATTCGGCATCGGCTGATCAGAAGGCGATCGATGCGATCGACGGGGCCCTGACCAGTCTGGCGGTGAGCAGCGAGTTTGGCGTGGCACGGGCGGCAACCGAGAATCCGCCGGTGGACTACGGCACGCTCGACTCGCCCGACGGTGGTGCCGTGAGCGTTGTCGATGGGGACGGCAGGGCTTCCCCCACACCCTCGGGAACGCCAATTCTGGTGACGAACTGGAGGTCCGAGATGATCGCCGGTCGCGAACTGTTTCGTGTCAAGATCCTCGGCGGCCCTCTCCGTGGGGCGCTGCGGTTCACTGAACTCGCCAGCATTCGGCTTGGCGAGGGCTCATGAAGCTGACTGTGATCAGTACGCTCGCGACCGGGTACTCCGAACCACGAGGCCTGCGTTACTCGGATCCCATCGGTTACCGCGCCCGGTGGGGCAAGGTCGCCGCTCGGGTCGGTGGATTTGTCCCGATGAATGGGGATCCGCTACGGCCGGCGCTGACCATGAAGTACCCGCGCTCGGAGGTTTCCGTCGATCGGCCACCGGAGATGGTCGAGGCGATGGGCGGTACTCGGCTCGAACCGAAGGTGCCGGTCTCAGATGTGCGACTCGGGGAGATGCCCTATAACTCGCTGGTCGTCGAGATCCCCGTCCACTTCGTCGAACTGCCCGAGCACTTGTCCGCGGCGGGAGTCCTGGCGATTGACGCCGAAATTGTCCTGTGCGAGCACACCGTAGGAGTACTGCGCATCGACTACGAGTGGCCGGGAGACGCAGTCGGGCGGCCCGAGGATTTCGAGTCGGCCACCACCACCTTGATTGGCGACGTTGCCGCACCGTTAGCCAAGCGAGTCCTAGAGGTGGTCCGGACCAAGGTGCTACCGGTGGCGCAGGAAGAAGGGATCCTGTACGCAGACGAGACGATCGCTCCGGAACTACTTTGGTCATCGCGCGTGCTTGTCGTCGACAAGGATGCGAGCCCGACGATGAGGAGCTTTCTCCGAGGCTGGTTGAGCGACGACCTGGCTACCGATTCCGAGATCGATGCGCTACTGGAGCCTGCGGATCGGCTGGATGCGATTGTCCGCTGGCTGAAGCCGGTCTATACCAGGGCTAGCGAGAGCCGTGTCGATTCGCTAATGTACTGCCACTATCTCTATTCAGCGCTCGAGTTCCACGACGATCGGCTGCTCCAGATCCTCGGTGCTGCGGATTCAGCGGACTCGATGAGGCAGCTCCGTGAGCTCCGCGGAAAACTGGAGGAGGCGGCTGAACGTGCCCAGATAGTGCTGTTTGAGCATGCGCGTGCTTCACGCTACTTCCTGCGGCCTGATCGGATAGAGGTGGAGAACATCCTTGCCGACTGGCACGTCGACAAGTATCTCGTCGAGCCGGTAGTTGCGAAATCGGAACAGGTCCAAAAGAAGCTCCAAAGTCTCGGTGAGGTGAGGGCCGAGCGGTCCACGCTGGGGACAGATGTGATTTTGTTGTTTATTGGAGTGACGTCGATTCTAGGTACCTTGCTCGCAGTCGCGGATACCGGACGTGTGGAGGCCACGGATCCGTCGATGGCTGATTACAGCCCTGGCGGCGAGTCCCTGACGGGCTGGCTTTCTGGACAGGCCACCGATGCGATCCTCATCAGTTCAATGTCGGCGTCTGTGATCCTGATCGTGCTGTTCATCTATCTGCGCAGTCGTTCACGGCGATGACTAGGTGGACCAGCTCGCGCAGTTCATTCGTATTCACGCTGTTCGTCGTAGGCGGCGTCTCGCAGTACCTCGGCTATGCCGTTGCAATTCGTGGCTTCGACCAGTTGGGGCCGATTGCAGCTGCCTGGTTTCGATCGTTGCTAACCGGGCTGGTGTTGCTTGTCGTTCTCCGGGTGTGGCGGCTACCGATTCTCCGTCAGCGGCGGTTTCTGTTGGCCTCATTGGGGTTCGGTCTACTGATGTGGTTGCTCAACATCGTGAACTTCTACGCGATGGCCGAGATCGACCTCGGGCTGGCGACTGGACTGGAGTTCCTCGGGCCGATCGTGCTGGCGGTCGCGCTTTCGCGCAGTCGCCGCAGCCTGGCACTTGCCCTGCTCTGCGCGGTGGCGATCGGACTGATGACGTATCCGTCGGGGACATCGAGTGTGAATACGGTCGGCGTGGTGTTGGCGCTCCTGTCCGGGGCATTGTGGGCCACCTACATTGTGGTTGCTGCGTATTTCGACTCAGTCCGTACAGCCCTCGCTGCGCTGGCCGTGGGGCTGGTGGTCGTTGCGCCGATGATGACATTGCTGGAACTGGCCGTCGGCGCGAACTCCGACACCGGGCTTGCCGCGCTGGAACTGGAATGGTCCACAGTGGGACGAGGTCTCGCAATCGCGCTGCTCGCAAGCGTGGTCCCGTACGCGATCGATGTCTACTGCATTGGCCGGGTGGGGCCACGTTTATATGCGCTGTTCCTCGGACTGCTGCCAGTCTTCGCGATTCTGGCAGGATTCTTTCTCCTCGACCAGCGCCTGTCGTTGGCGCAGGCCTGCGGGGTCGTGCTGATCGGGGTGGTTATCGCAGTAGTGCGCGGCGAGGTTGACGCGCCCCGCAGCCCGGAATCGACTCTGCGATGATGGGCGCATGCCCCGCATCATCGCCGGAGAATTCCGCGGCCGTCGACTCGCTGCGCCCGCCGACTCGACGCGCCCGACATCTGATCGCGTCCGAGAGGCCATCGCGTCCATGCTGGGTGCCCGGATGGACCTCACCGGCAGCAGTGTTCTCGATCTTTATGCCGGGACGGGTGCGCTGGCGCTGGAAGCGCTCTCGCGCGGAGCCGCTAGCGCGGTGCTGGTCGAGTCCGATCGTAAAGCTGCCGCCGTCGCCCGGGAGAACATCGCGGTCTGTGGAGCGGGTGCCACCGCGCGCGTCGTCAACCGAACGGTGGTGTCGTTTTTGTCCGGGCCGGGCCCGCGGTACGACCTCGTCTTTCTGGACCCGCCGTACGACGTGTAATCGGAGAACGTCGGGGCGGTACTGACCGCATTGGTTGACCATCTCGACGACGACGCCTGGGTGGTGCTCGAACGCGCCACGCGCAGCGATCCGGTGGACTGGCCGGACCGCCTGGCGCCGGTGGCCAGCAAGGTCTATGGCGATACCGCCATCACCCTGGCGCGGCCGCAAGAGTAGTCGCGATCGCAGTAGAGTTTGCCCTATGAGTGCTGCAGTCGTGCCCGGCTCGTTCGACCCGTTTACCCTGGGCCACCGGTTCGTGGTGGCCCAGGCGGCGGCGCGGTTCGCGCGGGTGATCGTCGCCGTCGTCGTCAATCCGAATAAGCAGGGCATGTTCACCCCGGCCGAGCGCATCGCCCTGATCGAGGCCGATTGCGCGGATCTGCCCAACGTCGAAGTGCGCAGCTGGACCGGACTGTTGGTGGATCTGGTGCGTGAGGAGGATGCCACCACGATCGTGAAGGGGCTGCGGTCGGAGACGGACTTTGCCTATGAAGCGCCGATGGCGCAGATGAATAGGGAACTGTCCGGGGCCGAGAGCTTCTTTATGCTGACCGATCCGCGGTATGCGCACGTGTCGAGCTCGCTGGTCAAAGAAGTCGCCAAGCTCGGTGGCGATGCGGCCCCGTACCTCTCGCCGACGATCTACCGGGCGCTGATGGACCGGATCGAGGGTGTGCGCTCGGTCTGAGTCGGCGACACGTCGCGACACGCAGCGTCAACCTCCCCAGTCACACGAACAACATTCGGCACAATGACCACTAGAACATCAGAATGCCGATAGGGGTTACCGTGTACCGCTGCTTTGAAGTACTGGACGACATGATGCACATGGTCGAGGAGGCTCGCAGTGTGCCGATGTCGGCGAACTGCGTCGTGCCGCGTGAAGCCATGCGCGAGCTGATTGAGGACCTGCGTAATGCGCTCCCGATGGAGGTCGACGACGCGCAGGACGTGCTCGACGAGCGCGACACCCTGATCGGCAACGCCCGCGAGAGTGCCGACACCATGCTCACCGATGCGCAGCAAAACTCCACGTCCACGGTGCAGCACGCGCGCGACGAGGCCGATCGCATCCTGGCCGAGGCCAAGGCGCGGGCCGACCGGATGGTCGACGAGGCCACCGCCCATGCCCACACGATCCAGCAGTCCGCGGGCGAGGAAGCCGAGCGGCTGGCGCACAACTCGCAGCGTGAATTTGAGGCCGTGACCGGGCGCGCTCGCGCCGAGGCCGCCCGCGCCGTCGAATCGGGCAACGCGAACTACAACAAGTCGGTCGCCGACGGTATCGCCGAGCAGCAGCGGCTGGTCTCGGAGGCCGAGGTCGTTGTGGCCGCCAAGTCCGAGGCCGAACGCCTCGTCGACGCCGCCTACGCCGAGTCCGATCGGCTGCGCGGTGAGTGCGATATCTACGTCGACGAGAAGCTCGCCGGCTTCGAGGAAGTCCTTACCGGCACCCTCCGATCGGTCAATCGCGGCCGTCAGCAGTTGCGGACGGGTGCGGCCATGCACGACTACGTCGAGTACCCGCACGAGATGGCGGGGTAAAATCGCGGTGTGAGCGCGATTGACAGCAATAGTCCCTATGTAATCGACGTCCGAAGCCTGCCTCGACGGCCAGGATCCATGATCGAGGTGCACCGGACCTTCGCGGCGCCCGAGCGGATCGGCGTCGAGATGGTCGGCATTCCGGTCGGCGGGGAAGTGACCGCTGATCTGCGGCTGGAGTCGGTCTCCGAGGGAGTGCTGGTGACCGGCACGGCCGCGGCGGACACCGAAGGCCAGTGCGGTCGTTGCCTGGAACCGATGAACGGTTCGGTGAACCTCTATCTCACCGAACTGTTCGCCTACCCGGACAGCGTTACCGAGCAGACCACCGATTCCGAAGACGTTGCCCGACTGATCGACGACTTCGTCGACCTGGAGCAGGTGATCATCGACGCGGTCGGCACCGATCTTCCGCTCACCCCGGTGTGCAGCGCCGACTGCCCCGGCCTGTGCGTCGAGTGCGGGATCCGCCTGGCCGACGCCGAACCCGACCACCGGCACGACATCATCGACCCGCGGTGGGCAGCCCTCATGGACCGCGTCTCCGACGATCAGGCGACCGACGATCAGGTGACCGACGATCAGGTGACCGATGATCAGGTGGAGCCGCGATCGTGAGCTCGGCAGATCGGACGGTCCTGACGGCGGCGCTGGGCGTCGAACTGAACGATGAGTTGCTGACGCTGGCCTTGACCCACCGGTCGTACGCATATGAGAAGGGTGGCCTGC
>NZ_JBAQWU010000124.1:0-15304 GCF_049299075.1 Gordonia sp. (in: high G+C Gram-positive bacteria) | reverse complement strand
CCCTCGGGGAGAGGCGCGACACGATGGCCGGCGGAACGAGAACCCGCCGATTCAGTGGTGCGATCCGGTGGCGGGCGCTGAGCGGGGCGCGCCCCGATTCGGTGGTCGAGCCGGACGACGACGGCGCCCGTATCGAAGCCAGACCTACCCGCGTCAGCTCAGCGCACCCGAAACCAGGCGCAGGAGGAGAGCTAGCACCTTGATGGCGTGCGTTTTGTCGAGCGGTTCGTTGCCGTTACCGCACTTGGGCGACTGCACACAGCTGGGACAGCCGGCGGGGCAGGTGCACGACGCCACAGCGTCGTGGGTGGCTTGCATCCAGATCCGGAACGCGTCGTAGCCGCGCTCGGCGAAGCCCGCACCACCGGGATAGCCGTCGTAGACGAACACCGTGGGCAGCGAAGTGCCGGGATGCAGGTTGGTGGACAGACCGCCGATGTCCCAACGGTCGCAGGTGGCTACCAAGCCGAGCATGCCGATGGCGGCGTGTTCGGACGCATGCAATGCGCCGGGGAATGCCTCTGGCGGGACGCCGGCGGACACGAGGGCATCCGGATCGACGGTGTACATCACCGCTTTGGTCTCCAGCACTTCCTCGGGCATATCCAGGGCGACGGAGTCGAGGATCTCCCCTGAGCGCGCCTTACGGAGATAGCCGATCACCTGTTCGGTGACGCGGACTTCGACGAACGCCACCGTGAGCGCGCCGTAGCTTTGCGAATGCAGGGTGCGGAGGATCTCTACTTCGCTGTCTTCCCGTGGAGAGGTGGTCCAGTCCGGTTCCTCGGGGTGGATCAGGGCCAGGGAGTCGTGCAGATCGAGTTCGTCGACGACGAAGCTCTCCCCCTGGTGGAGATACACCGCGCCGGGATGAACACTCCGTTTGGCCCGAGCCGTATCAACCGTGCCGAGCAGTCGGGACGTGGTCGCATCGACGATCAATACCTGTCCGCCCATTCCGCCGCGAATGTCGATATCGGCGTGGGGGTCGATGCCGGGAGCCGGGTACCAGCCGGCCTTGCGTCGGCGGAGCAATCCGTCGTTTGTCAGTTGCGCAACGACGTCCTGCGCGTTGAATAGCTCGATATCGGCTGGGGTGAGCGGGGATTCCATTGCCGCACATAACAAATGAGGACCGAGAATATGCGGATTGGTGGGATCGGTGACGGTCGCCTCGACCGAGCGATCTAGGAGCGCCGCGGGATGGTGCACGAGGTACGTGTCGAGCGGATCGTCGCGGGCGACGAGGACCACGAGTGAACCTTCGCCGCGTCGCCCGGCCCGGCCGGCTTGCTGCCAGAACGACGCCACGGTCCCCGGATAGCCGGCGACGATCACTGCGTCCAGCCCACTGATATCGATGCCGAGTTCGAGCGCATTCGTCGTCGCGACACCGAGGAGGGTGCCCTCGGCGAGGGATCGCTCCAGCTGTCGACGATCGTCAGCTAGGTAGCCAGCGCGGTAGGCGGCCACGCGAGTGGCAAGTTCGGGGGCCGCTTCGGTGAGAAGCTGCTGGGCGCGCAGGGCGGTGATCTCGGTACCGCGGCGGCTCCGGACGAAGCACAGGGTGCGGGCACCCTCGATAACGAAGTCGGCGAGGAGGCGGGCGGCCTCAGCGGCTGCCGGGCGGCGCACCGGCGCCTCGTTCTCGCCGAGCCCACCGTCGAGGAACCCCGGCTCCCAGAGGGCCACGGTGCGCTCCCCGTGCGGTGACGTGTCTTCAGTCACTGCGACCGCGGGCTCCCCGATCAATCGGGACAACGCCTCTGCAGGATTGGACACCGTTGCGCTGGCCCCGATTACCACCGGATCGGCGCCGTAGTGCCGGGCCAGCCGGAGCAGTCGTTGCAGAACGAGCGCGGTATGCGAGCCGAAGACACCGCGGTAGTGGTGGCACTCGTCGACGACGATGTAGGTGAGCTTAGCGAGGAACTGCCGCCACTTGGCGTGGGTCGAGTTGATCCCAATGTGGAGCATGTCCGGATTGGTAAAGATCCACCGTGAGTGCAGTCGTGCCCATTGGCGCAATTCCCGATCGGTGTCGCCGTCGTACATGCAGGGCTGCAGGTGGGCGAAGGCTGGCCGGCCCGCGATCAGTTGCGCTACCGCGCGGAGCTGATCGGTGCCCAGCGCTTTGGTGGGCGAGAGGTACAGCGCTGTCGCATGGGGATCGTGCGCGAAGCGGGTAAGGATCGGCAGTTGGTAGGCGAGCGACTTGCCTGATGCGGTGCCGGTGCACAGGCTGACATGCTGCCCCGCGTGTGCGAGTTCGGCTGCGGCGACCTGGTGCAGCCACGGTGCGGCGATTCCCTGCTCGGTGATCGCGGCGTGCACCTCTGCATCGATCCACTCTGGCCATTCGCCGAATTGTGCTGTGCGAGTGGGGATTACGGCCAGATGAGTCAGGGGGCTGTCGGCGTCGGCAGCCTCACCTGCGAGCGTCCGGCCGAGGAGTTCAGTGCCGTAGGTGCGCAGTTCCATCTCATCCCGCTCGCCAGGCGTCGCCCCAGTCACGACAGCGTCTCCATTCTAGGTGCCTCCCCGGTCTTGGTGCACTGCGCGCGTATCGTTCTCCGGGTGAGCCAGATGTCGTTGTTTTCCGCGGAGACGGACGACGCTGCCATCGACGATCTGGCCGGATTGCTCGCGACGCACGGACAATCGGTCCACACGCAGATCGGGGCCCGCATATCGGTGGTCGTCCCCGAGCTCTGGCGCGCCCAGGCGATCTGCCGTGACATAACGGCGATTGGCATCGCGGCTGAGGTTAGCGAATCTGAAGAAGGCTCCCCGTTGGCGAGGTCAGAAGCCAACCCGCGGCTGACCGCACTGCATCGTCGGTGGTCTTCCGGCGCGGTGAAGTCGGTGCCGGACGGCTGGACGCCGTCCCCCCGCGCGCTTCGACTCTGGGTGCTGGCCGCGGGCCGTCCCGAGGGTATCCACTACGTTTTGGGCCTGGACCCGCATGCGCCGGACACGCATGCGCCGTTGGCGACGTCGCTCATGCGTGTCGGCATGGCGCCCACGTTGGTCGGTGCCCAGGGGCGCCAGCCCGCCTTGCGGATCACCGGACGCAAACGCCGTACGCGCCTATTGGAAACGGTCGGTGCGCCCCCACAGGACCCGACCGCCCGCGCGGCCTGGCCGACGCCATCCTGACCGGACCGGCACTCAAATCACAGGCCGCCAGCCTGGAAGTGCGCGGTTCATAACAAGCCTTTCTCGCCGCCGATGTGCAGAAGACCCCTTATATAAGGTACAACGGCAACGGATAGCGTTTTTCTGACCGAAGGGCACCCGTGGCCGCCACTGACACCGATTCCCCCGCCGTGCGGCGACTCGTCATCGTCGAGTCCCCGACTAAGGCCCGCAAGATTGCGGGCTATCTCGGCGCCAACTACATCGTGGAATCCTCCCGTGGGCACATTCGCGACCTGCCGCGTGGCGCCGCCGATGTGCCCGCGAAGTACAAGGGACAGCCGTGGGCGCGGCTCGGCGTCAACGTCGACGAAGGCTTCGACCCGCTGTACGTCGTCTCCGCGGACAAGAAGTCGACGGTCTCTGAACTCAAGGCGCTCCTGAAGGACGTCGATGAGCTCTACCTCGCCACGGACGGTGACCGCGAGGGGGAGGCCATTGCGTGGCACCTGCTCGAGACGCTGAAGCCGAAGGTGCCGGTCAAGCGGATGGTCTTCCACGAGATCACCGAATCGGCCATCCGAGCCGCCGCCGAAAACCCCCGCGAACTGGACATCGACCTCGTCGACGCCCAGGAGACGCGGCGTATCCTCGACCGCCTGTACGGCTACGAGGTCTCGCCGGTGTTGTGGAAGAAGGTCATGCCAAAGCTGTCGGCCGGCCGCGTGCAGTCGGTCGCGACGCGCATCATCGTCGACCGCGAGCGCGAGCGGATGGCCTTCGTCTCCGCCGACTACTGGGACCTTGCCGCCACCATGGATGCGGGCGCCGACGCCACTCCACGCACCTTCGCCTCGCGCCTGCTGTCGGTCGACGACGCCCGCGTGGCCAGCGGTCGCGACTTCGGCTCGGACGGCAAGCTCAAGAAAGACGACGTGGTCGTTCTCGACTCGGTCAAGGCCAATGCGCTGGTGGCCGGGCTGCAGAACACCCAGCTGACCGTCAGTTCGGTAGAAGAGAAGCCGTACACCCGGCGGCCATACGCGCCGTTCATGACCTCCACACTGCAGCAAGAGGCTGGCCGCAAGCTGCGCTTCTCGTCCGACCGCACCATGCGCACCGCGCAGCGTTTGTACGAGAACGGCTACATCACCTACATGCGTACCGACTCGACCACGCTGAGCGAGTCGGCCATCAACGCCGCCCGCACGCAGGCACGCGAGCTGTACGGGCCGGAGTTTGTGCACGCCACCCCGCGTCAGTACACCCGCAAGGTGAAGAACGCGCAGGAAGCGCACGAGGCGATCCGCCCCGCCGGCGACACCTTCAAAACTCCCGGCCAGCTCGCGTCGGCCCTGAGCGCCGACGAGTTCCGCCTGTACGAGCTGATCTGGCAGCGCACCGTAGCCTCCCAGATGGCCGACGCTAAGGGCACCACGATGAGCTTGCGCATCAGTGGCACCGCATCCACCGGCGAGAACGTGGTGTTCTCGTCATCGGGCCGCACCATCACCTTCCCCGGCTTCCTCTCGGCGTATGTCGAGAGCGTTGAGGATTCGGGCGACTCCAAGGCCGACGACGCCGAGAACCGCCTCCCGAACCTGCGTGAGGGCCAGCAGCTGACCGCGGCGCAGTTGACCGCCGACGGGCACTCGACCAATCCGCCAGCCCGCTACACCGAAGCCTCGCTGGTCAAGATGCTCGAGGAACTCGGGATCGGGCGCCCGTCGACCTACGCGTCGATCATCGGCACCATTCAAGATCGCGGCTACGTGATCAAGAAGGGCAACGCCCTGGTGCCGTCTTGGGTGGCGTTCGCGGTGATCGGGCTGCTCGAAGGCTACTTCAGCAGCCTCGTCGACTACGACTTCACCGCCGCGCTCGAAGACGACCTCGATCTGATCGCCAACGGCGCCGCCGATCGCACCCGCTGGCTCAGCGAGTTCTACTTCGGCCCCGGCGAGGAAGCCAAAGAGGCGGATGCCGCGGCCCATGCGATCGCGCGCCTGGGTGGCCTGAAGAAAATGATCGGTGTCAACCTTGAGGGCATCGACGCCCGCGAGGTGAACTCGATCAAGATCCTCGACGATGCCGAAGGTCGCGCAGTCTTCGTCCGCGTCGGTCGCTACGGACCGTACCTGGAGCGCAATGTGGCCGCCGCGGGTGCCGAACCGGACCTGCAGCGCGCCAACCTGCCGGCGGACATGACCCCGGACGAGCTCACCGTCGAGGTCGCCGAGAAACTGTTCTCGACCCCGCAGGAAGGCCGTGTACTGGGCATTGACCCGGCCACTGGCCACGAGATCGTTGCCAAGGAAGGCCGCTTCGGTCCCTATGTGACGGAGATCCTGCCGTCCGATGACGACGAGGACGACGGCGACAGCGGTGCCCCCGCGACCATTCCGCAGGGCCCCACCCCGCGTGACGGTGGTGAGACGGTGCCGGGTGGCGCGGCCGCTGGCGACGAAGTGGTAGCACTCGACGATGTCCCGGCCGGCTCGGTGGTCACGAAAGCCCCCGCGAAGAAGGCCGCAGCCAAGAAGACTGCAGCCAAGAAAGCTCCGGCGAAGAAGGCTGGACCCAAGCCGCGCACCGGATCACTACTGCGCTCGATGGACATCGCGACCGTCACGCTCGAGGACGCGTTGCGGTTGCTGTCGTTGCCGCGCGTACTGGGTGCCGACCCGGAGAGTGGCGACGAGATTACCGCGCAGAACGGCCGCTACGGCCCGTACCTGAAGAAGGGCACCGATTCGCGGTCACTGGCCAACGAAGAGCAGATGTTCACCGTGACACTCGACGAGGCGCTGAAGATCTACTCCGAGCCTAAACGGCGTGGTCGGGCGGCGGCTGCACCGCCGCTGCGGGAACTCGGTCCGGACGGTGCGACCGGGCAGCCGATGGTGATCAAGGACGGCCGTTTCGGCCCGTACGTGACCGACGGTGAGACCAACGCCAGTCTGCGCAAGGGTGACGATGTTGCCACCATCACCGTGGAACGGGCGATGGAGTTGCTGGCCGAGCGGCGTGCCCGCGGCCCGGCCAAGAAGGCCGCCAAGAAGACGGTGAAAAAGACCGCCGCGAAGAAAACTGCGGCTAAGAAGACTGCGGCTAAGAAAACTGCCGCTAAGAAGACTGCTGCTAAGAAGACGGCGGCTAAGAAGACTGCGGCTAAGAAGACGGCGGCTAAGAAGACAGCTGATTGATAGCTGTCCCTACCGTAACGTCACAGGCCCGGCACCGGCATATACGGACTGCCGGGTCTGTCACGTTACGTCTGGGACATCCTCGGGTTCGGCAATCAACTCCGCAGACACCGGGGATGCCAGGTGGTCTCCGCGGCGCACGACGGCCAGAATGACTGCCTCGGGTGTGCGCCACTCGTGCACCACACTCCGGTACGTCAGCCGCAGACTCAGATATCCGAGCCGGAGCGCTTCGGCGTCCCGGGACCGATCTTTGTGGAACTGCTCCGTGGAATGGTGAAACTGCTCGCCGTCGACCTCGACGATCAACCGGTCGCCAACGAGCAGATCGACGATCCCGACCCCGGGGATGCAGACCTGGCTGCGTACCCGAATGTTCCGGCTCTGCAGGCGGAAGCGCACCATCGTTTCGGTTCCGGCCTGCGACTGCGCCGTCCGATCAAGGAGGCGTTGCACGGCGACCGGTGCTGGCCGGAGCACTGCCTCGATCTCGTCCCGCGACATCAGCCGCAGATTCATGATCGAGTCGAGCAACACCACCAGTTCTTCATCGTTCACACACCGGACGGCATGGGCCAGTGCGGTGGGGACATCGTCGACCGCACAGTCTTCGCTGACTGGACGTCCGTAGCGTCGGCACGGCTTCGGGGGCCCCGCAACGCCGGACTTCTGAGTGTGTGGGCGGGCTCGGGTATGAGTTCGGTGGTGGCCCTCGGGAATCCACACCCCGTGTAGGCGCAGCGCAGAGATGCAGGTGCACACCCCGCCCGCCGCCACCGAGGACACGACGCGTGCATCTGCGGTGGCCGTCTTGTACCAGCCCCGACGGATCGAGAGAAGTGCACCCGCAGCGAGGGCTTTGCGCCGGTCGGTCCGGGTCATCCCGGCTTTCTGCAGATTCCGCCAACTGGCGACGCCGTGGCCAGCGGTGAGCACGGTCGGTATGTCCATGCACCCCAGAATGGCGGCGGCGGGACGAGTCTGGTCAGTCTGCTTGGTCCTGCTCTGTGGATAACCTTCGTCATCCACAGGGATAGATCAGTCGGCGACGACGGCGATCACGTCGGGGGCGATGCGATCCAGATCGGGGCGCGCCAGGAGCGTTTCGATGCCGCGGCCGCGGAGTTCGACGCCCTCGCCAATCTGCCAGTGCTGGGCTTCGTCGTCGCTGGCCAAAAATACTGCACGTGCCGAGCCGAGTACCCGGGTGGGCTCGTCCTTGGCCAGTTCGGTCAGTCTGGCAGCCTCGTTCACCGGGTCGCCGATCACCGTGTACTCCAGCCGCTGTTGGGCGCCGATGTGACCGGCAACAGCCTTGCCTGCCGAGACGCCGATGCCCATATCCACATCGCCGAGGCGGCGAGCCAACTCGACGCGCAGTTCGCGGCCCGCGGCCAGCGCAGCACCGGCGAAGTCGGGCAGGTCCAGCGGGGCGCCGAAGATCGCCAGCGCGGCATCACCCTGGAACTTGTTAACGAAGCCGCCGTGCCGCCCGACCACTTCCACGACCACCTCGAAGAAGTCGTTGAGTAGTTCGACGACATCGCGCGGGGGACGATTCACCGCCAGCCGGGTGGAGCCGACGATGTCGACGAAGAGCACACCGACATAGCGTTCCTCGCCACCGAGCTGAGTGCCGGTCTCAATGGCCCGGCGGGCGACGTCCTCGCCGACATATCGGCCGAAGAGATTCCGCAGTTCCTGGCGTTCGCGGAGGTCGTCGACCATCTCGTTGAAACCCGCCTGCAGCAGACCGATGTCGGAGCCGTCGTAAATCTTCAGCGCGACGTTCAGGTTGCCGGCCCGGATCTGATTGAGCGCCACGCGGAGCTGTTTGATCGGATCGGTGATGGAGCGGACCAGTCGAATGGACGAGAGCATGCCGATCAGGATCGATCCGGTGGCCAGCCAGATGATCGGGCGCTGCAGCTGCTGCGCGCTCGCCTCGATCACGTGGGTGTACTGCATGACGATCATGCCGATAATCAAGATCATCGGCATGATCACCGTGATCAGCCAGAAGACCGCGATGCGAAAACCGATGCCGGGAGCGTTCGCGTTCTCCGGCTCGTTGGCTATTGCCGCCACGCTGATCGGCCGCAGTACCTTCTCGGACCGCTGGAAGCTCAGGACGCACGTCAACAGACCGCCGACCGCGCTAGCCATAGCTACCAGGATTGCGTCCTTGAGTGAGCCGCGCAGATTCAGCAGCGTCAGGAGCACGCCGCCGACGAGCCACAGGCCGGCCGTGACGAAGGTCAGCAGCATTGGCAGGTCGAGCGCACGTTTGCGGGCAGCTGCGTCGTCGCGCCGCGTGCGTCGTCGATGCCAGATCAACACGGGCATGGATAACTTGACCGAGGCCACCGTGCCCGCGATCACCGCCAGCAGCAGGTAGATGACGAAGATGATCTGGTTCTGGGCATCGATCTGGTTCAGGGCGATCGTGTCCGGCGTGGGCATCCCGAACCGCAGGAAACCGAAGGTGAACAACGCCCCGATCAGGTTCGCGCGCAGCAGGTCAAGAACCAGGATCGGCCACGGGGTATGCGACAGCCATCGCACCAAGTGCGTTGTTTTGGCTAACCGCGACCTCTTGACCACGAGTCAACGGTACCGGCGGTGCTTGCAAGAGTTAAACGGTTTGTGCGGAGAGCTTCTGCCTGATCAGCAATTACCCTATGAGATGTGACGAATGTCTTTGACGGGTTGATCGGGCAAGAGGCGTTGGCGGCCGAGCTCATCGCGGCCGCCGGGGCCGCGCGGGGGGCCGCCACCGAGCTCGACCACACCGAATCCGGAGCGGTGTCGATGTTCGGCGACGATGTTCCGGTGGTGGCCGGCTGGTCGGCGATGACGCATGCGTGGCTGTTCACTGGTCCGCCCGGTAGCGGCCGATCGATGGCTGCGACGAGTTTCGCGGCGGCTCTGCAATGCGAGGATCCGGTGACGGTAGGCTGCGGCAAATGCCGGGCGTGCACGACCGTGCTGGCCGGTACGCACGGCGATGTTCGGCATGTCGTACCCGAGGGGCTCTCGATCTCAGTCGCGCAGATTCGTGAGATCGTCCGGGTGGCCGCCCGGCGCCCCAGCACCGGCCGCTGGCAGATCGTGATCGTCGAAGACGCTGACCGGCTGACTGAAAGCGGTGGCAATGCCTTGCTGAAAGCCGTCGAGGAGCCGCCTGCCCGCACCATCTTCCTGCTCTGCGCCCCCTCGGTCTCACCCGACGACATCGCCGTCACCCTGGTATCCCGGTGCCGCCAGATGGGGTTGACCGCGCCGTCTGTCGAGGCGATCACGCGTGTGCTGGTCGACCGCGACGGCATTGAGCCCGACCGCGCAGCGTGGGCGGCCGGAGTGTCCGGCGGGCACGTCGGCCGAGCGAAACGACTGGCGGTCGACGAGAATGCGCGGGAACAGCGCGAACGGGCGCTCTCGTTGGCGCGAGCAGCCGTCCGCGACGGCGAGATGTACGGGGCCGGTGAGCTGCTGGTGACCTCGGCGACACGGATCGCCGAGGAAATCGCTGCCGAGCTGGATGCGCCGGAACTGGCGGAACTGATGACCGCGCTGGGCGCGGGCGGTACCGGAAAAGGCACCGCACGCCCACCCCGCGGCACCACTGGCGTTATCAAAGATCTGGAGAAGCGGCAGAAAGCGCGGCGTACGCGGATGATTCGCGACACCCTCGACCGGGCATTGGTCGATCTCGCGGCGCTGTTCCGCGACGCGCTCGCGCAGTCGCTGCGGGCAAATGTCGCGATGATGCACCCGGATAAGACCGAGTCGCTGACCGGGCCGATGTCCGGATACGCTGCGCCCGAGCGGCTACTGTGCTGCATCGAAGCGGTCCTCGAGTGCCGCGACTCGCTCGAGAAGAACGTGAAGCCCAAGTTTGCGGTCGATGCGCTGATGGTGGAGTTGAGTCGCGCACTCGCCCGCCGGTCCCGCCCGGCCTAAGTGGTGCGGATCTGACTCAACTCGCGTCGGTGTCGGTCGCCTCGGTCTCGTCCTGGTGCGCTAGGGGATCGTCGCCACCGACGCCTTCGAGCACCGTGAGCTCGTTGTCGATCGCCGCCGAAACGGCGTGCGCCGCATCCTTGATCTTGTCGGTGAAGTCAGCCATGCCAGAGAACTCTATAGGTGCACACCGCGGATGCGTCACCAGTCGTCGAGTGAGCTGAACCCGTCTTGCAGGGCGCGTGCCATAAGCGCGGCTTTGCGGTTCGCGGGTCGGCCAACCGCCGCGTACTTGTGGCGGATTCGGGTGATGTGGGTGCTCACCGTCGCCGCGCTGATGAAGAGGACTTGCGCGGCCTCCTCCTTGGATTCGGCGCGCAGCCACGCCAGCAGTACCTCAACTTCGCGGTTCGACAGATCCGGCCGCGCGGACGGGATCGTCCCCGAGGCGTCGTCCTTCAGAATGGTCGCGGATCCGGGTGGCAGGACCGCGCCGGGGTGCACAGCGCGCAGGTGCGCGGGCCGGGCCCCGGCGGCACAGGGGTCGGGCCGAATCGAGTGGTCACGGTCGATGAGCACGACGGCCTCCTGAGCAGGATGGGGGAGCGGTAATCTCATCCTGTCGCGGGCAGGCCGCGAGATTCGCGCTCAATGTCGTCGTACGGCAAGTCGATACGTATGTCGATACGACCACCAGGGGAAACAGTGGGGACGTCAGCATGACCACAACTCTGGGACCCGACTCGGTGTACAGCCGCGAGGACCTTGGGAAAGCGCTCACCGAGCTCCGTCTGATGAGCGATCTGAGTGTTCGCGATGTGGCCGCCGAGGCTGATGCTTTGCTGGGCACCGTTGCCGGATGGTTCGCCGGGCAGCATGCGCCGACCCGGGCCAGTCAGGAAATGTTCGAGCGGGTCCTGCATGTGTGTGGGGTTAGTACGTCGGCTGCGCGCGAAGAATGGTGGGCCGCGGTCGAGCGGACCGGCAAGCGTCGTGGACAGCGGCGCACCCGCAAGGCGTCGCCGTATCGCGGGTTCGAGGCGTTCACTGCCGAGGACAGTCTCCGCTTCTTTGGGCGCGACGACGTGATCGCCCGGATCGTCGAGTTGGTGGTCGCTCGGACCGAAGCTGTGTCGGCGGCTGACATGGCTGACACCGAAGCGGTTCTTGGCTCCGCGGTGGTCGTGGTCGGTGCCTCGGGAGCGGGCAAGTCGTCGTTGGTGCGGGCCGGGCTGGTTGCCCAGACACGCGCGGGCGGAGTGCTCGCTGGCCTGCCGGCCGCCATCATGGTGCCCGGCGAGCAACCGGTGACCGCGCTCGACGAGGCCCTGGTTCAGCTAGCGGCGCAGAACGACGGTGACCTTCCGGCGGTCGAATTGCTGGTGATCGACCAGGCCGAGGAATTGTGGACGCAGAGCTCGCCGACGCAGCGCGCCGCCTTCGTCGATCGGCTCGGTGCGACCCTCGCGGGCCGACGAGTGGTGCTGCTCCTCGCCCTGCGCGCCGACTTCTATGCGCAGGCGACGGAGCTTCCGGGCCTGGCCGACGCGTGTGCGCGAGCGCAGATCGTCGTGCCGCCGATGACCGAAGTCCAGTTGCGGGAGGTGATCGTGCGCCCCGCGGAGGCGGTGGGGGCGCGGGTCGATGACGAACTGGTGCAGTTGCTGCTTGACGATCTGACGCCCGCGGGCACCGGAGGTCGGGTTGATACCGGGGTGCTCCCGCTACTGTCGCATGCGCTGCGCGGCACGTGGGAGGAGTCTGATGCGCGGCGACTCACGGTGGCCGACTACGTGAAGACGGGCCGGATCGGCGGAGCCGTCGAGCAGAGCGCCGAACAGGTGTACGGCGAATTCGGTGCCGACGGGCGGTCCATCGCACGGGACCTGATGTTGGCGATGGTCAACGTCGATGAGGACGCCGTCACGCGCCGGACGCTGGATCTGAATGAACTGACCGGTGAGTCCACGCACCGGGTGCTCGAAGCGTTCGCCGAGGCGCGGCTGCTGACGCTGACAGCCACGTCGGTTCAGGTGACGCATGAAGCTCTGCTGTCCGCGTGGCCGCGGCTGACCGGCTGGATCGACACTGACCGTGAGCGGCTGCTGCTCCAGCGGCGGCTGCGCACGTTGAGTGACTCTTGGGACGCCGACGGCCGACCGGACGACCTGCTGCCCGGTCGGGACCGGCTGGCGCTGTTCGCGCCGCTGGAGGCGGGTAGCCTGGCTGTCGTCGGCGACAGTGTGGGGCGCGAGTTCCTCGACGCTGGCCGCGCGAAGCTGGAGCAACACGAGGCCGCTGAGCGTCGCCGTACCCGCCAGCTTCGCCGGTTCGCTTGGTCGGCGGCCATCTTCGGGCTGGTCGCGGTGCTCGCCGCGGTGGGTGCCGCCATTGCTGGAACCCTTGCCCTACGAGACCGCAACGACGCCGAACGCTCCCGCAACGAGACCCTCAGTCGGCAGCTCGCCGTTCAAGCGAATCAGCTGGCTCCGCGGGATCCGATGCTTGCCGCGCAGCTCGCGATGATCGGCTATCGGACGGCGCCGACGGTGGAGGCGCGCTCTACCCTGATCGACGTCACCCGGGGCGCGCCCGATCGCTACTCCGGTGCCGGCGGAACGCTGCTGCTGGCGCGGGCGGGGTCGCTCCTGGCCGCGGCGAGCAACAGCGGGCAGGTTCGGCTTTTCCGGATCGGGGACCAGGGGATTACCGAGCAGATCGGCGACTTCCGGGCCGCGAACGGCCGCGACGAGCACCTCGGCGGTGTTGCGCTGACACCGGATGGCCGGACGCTGCTGCTCGGCGGGGCCAAGCGGATCCAGACGTGGAACGTCGCCGATCCGGCCGAACCGGTGCGGACTGCCGATGTCCCGGGCGTAGGCGGCGATGCGAACACGCTGGCGATCAGCGCGAACGGGGACTATTTGGCCGCGGCCGAGCTCGGCGCCGGACTGCAAGTGTGGCAGCGTTCGGGTGATACGTGGCGCGCGCTGGTGGTGCCCGCGGATCCGGGCACCGTGTCCGGTGCGGTTGCCTTCAGTCCGGACGGCCGGGCGCTGGCCAGTAGCACTAGGAATCAGCGGATCGACCTCTGGTCGCTCGACGATGATCGACTGACCCCGGTCGCCGACATCGATCTCGGGTGGCGCGACAATCAACTGGCGCAAGCGCTGATCTACAGCCCGGACGGCACGCGACTGTACGCGGGCCTGCGGAGTCGGACGATCTCGGTGTTCGACGTCGTCGATCCTGCCGCCCCGAAGCGGCTGCCCGATCTGGACGGACACCTCAGCTACGTATCGGCGCTTGCATTGTCCGATGACGGTCGTCAACTGGTCAGCAGTGGTGCGGATAACACAGTGCAGGTGCGCCGGCTCGATGCGGGCGACCGCGCGCCGCGTGTCCTGCCGGTTGCGGCGAACTCGTCGTCGGTCCTGATGGTCGGTTCGCATGTGGTCTCGGCTAGTGATGACGGCCGCATCCAGGACTGGCCCCCGGCCGGTAACCGCACCGTCGTCGGGGACAAAACGGTGTACCAGATCCCGTACAGCGCCCAGGCGCGGCGCGTGCTGGCCGCCGATACCGCAGTGGACGGACGCCTCACCCAGTGGGCGGTGAGTCAGGACGCGCTGACGCGTAGCGGTCCGGACTTGGTGCCACCAGCCGGCGTCGTGTTCTCCGGCGCCGTGGTGCTCAGCCCGGACGGGATGACGGCGATGATGGGATCAGTATCGGGCGTCATCTACTTTGCGGACTACAGCAATCCGGCAGCGCCGCGACTGGTAGGCAGCGTACAAGCTGGTGCGGGGCTGAACGAGACGGTCGCCTACAGTCCGGCCACCGCCCTGGCCATCACCGGCGGCACCGATCAACGTGAGCTGACTATTGTGGATGCTTCTGACCTGACGAAGCCGCGTGTAGTCGGCAATTTCGACGCAGGCAGCGGCGTCTGGTGGGCGTCCCTGAGCCCCGACGGGCGACGTGCCGCGGTGGCCACCAACGCCGGTCAGGTGCGGCTGCTGGATCTGAGTGATCCGGCGCACCCGCGCGCCTACCCGTCGCCGCTGACGTTCGACGGCGCCGCATTGGCCGTGCGGTTCTCTGACGACGGCTCGCGGATTGTGGCGACCTCGGAGGACAAGTCCGTTGCCGTCGCCGATGTGAGCGATCCGGAGAACCCGCGCACGGTGGCGACGTTGACCGGCCCGGCCGGGCAACTCTACAGTGCCGCCTTCTCTCCGGACGGGAAACGCATCGTCGCTGGTGGCGGAAACTCGGAGATCTGGGTGTGGTCGGTGGACGAGACCGGGGTTCGGGAGGAAGCCGCGCTGCGCTCGTTCCCCGGCACGGTCTACGACGTACGATTCATCGGCAACGAAGCGATCCTGGCTGCTGGTCAGGGCGGCCTGATCCAGTCGTGGCGACTCGACGTCGCCGACCTGATCGACGAAACCTGCGCGGGTGGCGGCGACCAGATCAGCGAAGCGGAATGGGAGACCTATCTGCCGGGCGTCGACTACCAGCCGGCGTGCTGACCGACCTTTGGCGTTGGTTCGTTGTATCGGCTGGCTAAAAGAGGGTGAGGGCGGGTTCGTCACGTGGAGGTGGTGGCGGGGGCGAAGCCGGCTCCGGTGCACGCCGCGCTAGGCCGTGGCGGGCGACCAAGGGTGCCATTTTCTCGCGGAGACGGGCCGAGTACTCCGGGCGAACATAGCCGCCGCGGCCGTAGAGCGAGCGATAGTGACGGAGCAGGGCCGGGTGCGTCGCGCTGAGCCAGTCGAGAAAGACGTCCCGCGTAGCGCCGCGCAGGTGCAGTGGGAACGCGGTTATGCGTGCGGCGCCGGCCGCGGCAAGGGCGGCCAGGAGGTCGTCGAGTTGCGGCGTGCTGTCGGTCAGATGCGGCACCACGGGCGCGACCAGGACGTGCGGGGCGAAACCCGCGTCGGCCAGTGCGGAGATCAGGTCCAGCCGCTCGCGCGGGGAGGGTGCACCCGGGT
>NZ_JBAQWU010000123.1:0-2104 GCF_049299075.1 Gordonia sp. (in: high G+C Gram-positive bacteria) | reverse complement strand
TCGGCTGGATACGGCGCCGTGAACTCCACCCGACGCCCGTCAGCCGGATGCGCGAACGCCAGTTGCCTGGCATGCAGCCACTGCCGGTCCAGCCCCAGCCGGGCGGCCAACTTCGGATTCGCACCGTAGGTCGGATCACCGACGCACGGATGGTGCAGCGCGGAGAAATGCACGCGGATCTGGTGGGTGCGCCCAGTCTCCAGATCGACGTCGATCAACGACGCCGCGGCAAACATCTCCACGGTCTCGTAATGGGTCACCGACTCCTTGCCGTTCGCCGTCACCGCGAACCGCCAGTCCGCACCCGGATGCCGGCCGATCGGCGCGTCGATGGTCCCCACCGGCGGATCCAGCTGCCCCTGCACGACGGCGTGGTAGACCTTTTCGACCTCACGCTGCTTGAAGGCGCGCTTAAGCAGCGTGTACGCGTGTTCGGACGCAGCCACCACCATCACTCCGGAGGTGCCGACGTCCAGGCGCGAGACAATGCCCTGCCGTTCGGGGGCCCCCGAGGTGGAGATCCGGAATCCGGCCGCGGCGAGCGCCCCGACGACCGTCGGTCCGGTCCAGCCCTGCGACGGATGCGCGGCGACACCCGGCGGCTTGTTGACGACGATGATGTCTGAATCGTGGTAGATCACGTCAAGGTTCTCGACCGGAGTCGGCTCCACGCGCAGCGGCTCCTGGGGAGCGGGCAGCGTCACGTCGAGCCACGCCCCGGCGGTCAGCTTGTGTGATTTGGGGACCGCAACACCGTCGAGGGTCACCTCACCGTCATCGGCCAACCCGGCGGCGACAGTCCGCGATAGACCGAGCAGCCGAGCCAGACCGGCGTCCACACGCAGACCGGCCAGCCCGTCGGGCACCGGCATGGCGCGCGATTCACGCGCACTCATTCGGCACCGGCTTCGGATTGGCCCGCTGCGGACGTCTGGCCGCTCTGCCTGCGTGCTGCCCAGCCCGAACGCGAGCCATCGTAGTCGTAGCCAAGCAAGGTCAGGACCACCAGCAAAACCGCCCCGCAGACGACGGCCGAGTCGGCGACGTTGAACACCGGCCACCAGCCGACCGACACGAAGTCGACAACGTGGCCGCGCAGCACGCCCGGTTCCCGGAAGAACCGGTCGGTCAGGTTGCCCAGCGCGCCCCCGAGCACCAGACCCAGCCCGATAGCCCAGCCTGGCGAGGCCAGTCGACGGCTGAACCGGATGATTGCGCCGACAACCAGCAGCGCAACGATGGTCAGTACCCAGGTGTATCCGGTAGCCATCGAGAACGCCGCGCCACTATTGCGAATCAGTCGCAGACTCACCGCATCGCCGATGATCGACACCGGGTCGCCCGGAGTCAGATAGTGCACCGCGAGCGTCTTGGTCGCCAGATCGGCCAGGTAGACCGTCACCGCCACACCAACCAACACCAGCAGCAGCCCGCGGGCTCGGCCGGCCGCACCGGTCCCGGGTTGGCCGGGATCGTCCTGGCCGGGATCGTCACTGGCGGCGTCTGTCATAGGGTCAATTGTCCACAATCAGCGGCGTACCCGACCACTCGACCCTCCGAACAGCACCTAAGCTGGACGACGTGTCCGATTCGCGCCCCCGCCGCTCCCGTGCCCGATCATCTCGTGTCGCGACCGGTCTGTTTCCGATGTCTCTCGCCACCGCCCTGGTCCTGACCGGTTGTGCCACCGCAGACGCACCACCGGCCGATCCAGCGCGCAGCTGCGACGCGCAATCCAGTGTCCGCGCCGATGGTGTCCGCCCGATCGACCTGGCGCCGCCGCAGGTGACGGTCACCGCGCCGGGCACCGGCGATCTGCGTGTCCCGTCCGTCGCACCGCGCACCGACGCCCCCACCCGCACCACACTGTCCACCGTCTCCGCCGAGACCAGCGTGATCGCCGGGAACACCGAAGCACCGAGCACCACCGTCGAAGACGTCACCTCGGCGCTGACCGTGCGCGCAGTCTGCGCCGACCAGACCAACGCCGAGTTCACCTTCGGCGCGGTCACTTCACCGGACGACGCGCTCGGGCTCGGGCCCTTCGACGGAGCCACCGGCGGCATCACCTACGCTCCGGGCCTGGCCGCGACGTCGCTACGCC
>NZ_JBAQWU010000122.1:0-5467 GCF_049299075.1 Gordonia sp. (in: high G+C Gram-positive bacteria) | reverse complement strand
GTTCGCTATCGAACGCGACCTCAACGAGTCGTTTCATATCCGCGGTGCCTCGATCCCGTTCAATCGATCACCCCGGGTGGAGCCGCGATTCCCTGGGACAGAGTTCACTGCTCCCGAAGTCCCATCGGAGCTCGAGAAGCCAACATTTCCATGGTTCATGTTGGCAATGCCGGTGCTCCTCGGCGTGGCGATGTTTGTCATCACTCAGCGCGCTGCATCTCTCTTGTTTGTCGTGATGTCGCCCATGATGATGCTGGGCAACTACTGGATGAATCGGCGAAAGATCAGACAAGATGGTGATTCTGCGATCGCGGTCTTCTCGCGACAACTTGAGGCCCTTGAGAAGGGGCTCGCAGACCAACTCCCGATCGAAAGGTCTGTCCGCGCCCAGGAAGCTCCTACGAGCGCGGAAGTTCAAGAGGCTCTCCGAACGCGGTCTCCACTGTTGTGGACTCGCCGACCAGAGCACTGGTCCTTCCTCAACGTCCGCCTAGGCAGCGGCACCGATCGCTCACGCAGCACGGTTGTGAAGGCTCGTGAGGGCGCAGCTGCCCTGGTCGAGTACGCGGAGAAGGTAGACGCTGTCGTCGATCGCTATGCGATGGTTGAGGACGTCCCCATCGTGGAGTCGCCGGAGCTGGCCGGGTGTCTCGGGATCGTTGGCCCGCAGGAGTCGGCATTTGCCCTCGCTCGAGGCTTGATCCTTCAGTGGGTGGGACTCCACTCACCGTCCGAACTCATCGTCACCGTGATGGGTGGGCCTTCTAGCGCGGCGGAACTGGGGTGGGTCAAGTGGCTCCCTCACACAACGTCATCCCAAAGCCCCATTTTCGGCAATCACCTCGCAGATACCGTGCCGAGCAACTTGTCCCTCCTCACCCAACTGGAGCAGGTCCTTGCCGCACGAGCCAAGAGCGCTCGCATCGAGGGCATCCAGGTCCTCCCTCCTTTGGAGGATGCCCTGACGGCAGTCCACCGCGGTGCCAAGGTGGGCCAGTCCGAGACTGAAAAGTCAGTCGACGGTCGAGTCTTGCCGGCGATCTTGTGTGTGATTACTGCGGACTCAGTCGTCGACAAGGGTCGTCTTATCACCCTTCTCGAACGCGCTTCGGGGACAGGGATCTTGCCGGTTGTCATCGCGCCAAGCGTGGACTCCCTCCCGGCGGCCTGTCGGACCTTCTTAGAGCTCCGACCCGGCACCGGACACTCAAAAGCGACGGCGTACTTTGTCCGCCACGGTCGTGTTGTGCCCGACCTCACCGTCGAATCGGTCAGTCGCGACGAGGCCCTTGCGCTGGCCAAGGCCATGTCGCCTCTGACGGATGTCGGTGCACCGACCGAGGCCAACTCGGATCTTCCGCGTTCAATATCCCTCGTCACCCTCCTGGGGTCGGAGTACGCGACGCATCCACCGGCAGTTGTCGACCGGTGGCGACAGAACCTTTCGTTCAGAGGCCAGGACCGTCCTCGCGGACGGCGCCGCCGCGAGCCGAATCTGCGGGCATTGGTTGGTAAAGGCGCCCTCAACTCGATGCACTTGGACCTGAGGGGCCAAGGACCGCACGCGCTCGTAGCTGGCACGACAGGTGCCGGCAAGAGTGAGTTCCTCAAGAGTTGGGTGCTCGGGATGGCGACCGAGTTCAGCCCAGACCGTGTGACCTTCCTCTTTGTCGACTACAAGGGCGGATCAGCGTTCGCCGAGTGTGTGCGGCTTCCCCACAAGGTCGGTGTGGTGACAGACCTGACACCGCACCTGGCCAGGCGAGCGCTGATCAGCCTCGGCGCCGAAGTCAAGAAGCGCGAGCACTTGGTGAACGATAAGGGCGCAAAGGACATCCTTGAGCTGGAGGAGCGCTCAGATGGGGACTGCCCCCCTGCTCTTGTGATTGTCATCGATGAGTTTGCGGCGTTGGCACGCGAGGTCCCATCGTTCGTCGACGGCGTCATCGATATCGCGCAGCGTGGGCGCTCGCTCGGCATCCACCTCATCATGGCGACCCAGCGTCCGGCGGGTGTCATCACACCCGCGTTGCGTGCGAACACGAATCTGCGGGTCGCACTCCGAATGTCCGACACTGGGGAGTCCACCGACGTCGTTGATGTGCCGGACGCTGCGAAGTTCGATCCCACAATCAAGGGCCGAGCCCTGGCCAAGACGGGGCCGGGACAACCGCACCAGTTCCAATCGGCTTACGTCGGGGGCTGGACAACAGACGTCGTGCCCGAGCCTGTCACGACCGTGACACCGCTGCGATTTGGTGCGGAGAAGCCGTGGGAGCGTCCGGAGGACGAGGAAGAGGTGCCTGAGAACGGGCCCACCGATGAGGTGCGGCTCGTAAACACCATCATCGCGGCTGCCGAGATGGCTGGCATAGCGCCGCCACGTCGGCCCTGGCATGAAGAGCTCCGAGACACCTACAACTTGCAGCAACTCCTCCAGGAAGGCCCGCTCAGCGACGAGCAGCTGATCTTCGGCTGGGTTGATCTGCCCAAACAGCAGGAGCAGCGTGCTGTGGCCTTTGAGCCCGACCGCGATGGGCACCTTCTCGTGTATGGCACGAGCGGGAGCGGCAAGTCCGTCCTGCTGCGTTCCTTGGCTGCTGCTGCTGGGGTGACCCCACTAGGCGGTCCCGTCCACGTTTACGGGCTGGACTTCGCCGGGGGAGGTCTCAAGATGCTTGAGGACCTGCCCCACGTCGGGGCCATCATTGCCTCAGACGATAGCGACCGCACGATTCGGCTCCTCCGCAGACTCACCACGGAAGTGGAACGGCGGCGCAAGGACTATTCTTCGGCTCGCGCAGACTCCATTGTTTCCTACCGGTCCATCACTGGAAGGGTGAGCGAACCTCGGATCATACTGCTGATGGACGGCTACCCCGCCTTCCGCAATGATTACGAGTCAGGAGTCGGACGAGCGAACTGGTATGCCGCCTTCCAGCAGATCCTCACGGAAGGTCGTCAGCTGGGAATCCACGTGGCGATGAGCGCGGACCGACCTGCGAGCGTCCCAGGCGCGGTTGCCTCGAACGTGCCTCGGCGCGTGGTGCTTCGAATGGCGGACGAGGGAATGTACACCGTGCTCGATGTGCCGACAGATGTCCTAAATGTGAACTCACCCCCCGGCCGAGCCCTCGTGGATCGTGAGGAGGCGCAAGTCGCGATCCTGGGCGGAAGCTCGGGCGCTCTGTCGCAGGACGCCGCCGTAGCCCGATTGCTCGAACTCATCGTGGCGGAAGGGCGGCGCCCCGCGCCGCCTATCGAGTCCCTACCCACAGATATCCCTGTGATGTCGCTGCCCAGCCAGGCCGGAGGGCATCCGGTCATCGGCATCGCCGACGACACCCTCGGACCAGCGGCGTTCGAACCCCAGGGGCCCTTTGTCATCGCGGGCGGACCGCAATCAGGGCGTTCCCTCGCCTTGGTGACCGTCGCGACAGCGATCAACCGCGCCATTCCAGAGATGAGAGTTGTCTGTCTTACCGCTCGCCCGACCGGGTTGGCCGGTGAGCCCTTGTTCCATGAGGTGGTGGTGGGCATCGACGGGGTCAAGGAGGCGGCTACCCGCATTGCTGCTGAGATCGATCAGGAGCCGCGGCCTCGGTCATGGGCGGTCGTCGTTGAGTCCCTATCTGATTTCCTTCAGACTGCGGCCGACGCTGCGCTGGTTGCATTGTTCAAGACTGCGCGCCGAACCGGTCAGTTGGTCGTCGCTGAGAGTGAGACCACGACGTGGTCTTCCTCCTATGGACTGTACGGGGAACTCAAGTCCGCGCGGACCGGCATCATCCTGCAGCCGGAGCCAATCGAGGCCGACGTCATCTTCAAGGCCGGGATTCCTCGACTCCCACGATCAGAGTTCCCGCCCGGACGCGGCTATCTCGTTGTCGCAGGGCGCGCTCAGCGAGTTCAACTTGCTCGACCATCCACCTAGTCATCCTCTCCGACCAGTGGGAGGAGCCGACCTCGAAGACCCGGGGGCGGCAAAGAAACGCAACACCTGATGAAAGGAAGCGATGATGGCAAACCTTAACGTCACATATGCCGAGATGACGGAGGCTGCAACGAAGCTGCGGAACGGCAAGGAAGACATGGTCAGCAAGCTCACCGAACTCATGGGTGTCATCGACACACTGGTCCAGCAGGGCTTCAACACGGACCAGGCTTCTGGCCAATACCACGAGCAGTTCTCGCAGTTTCGGACCGGAACTCAGCAGGCTATCGAGGGGCTCGACGGGATGTCGACCTACCTCGACAAGGCGGCCGAGACGTTCCAGAACGCGGACACCGAACTGTCGAACGCCATTAAGGGCTGAATGACTCTGTGGGGTCGGGGTGTCCGCAATGGACGCCCCGGCCCAGGGTCCGATGAAGAGGACGGAAGATGGCCGACAGTAAGAGAATATCTGTTGATCTGGGAGAACTCGCCACGTTGTGGGGTGATCTGAAGTCAGCTAGTGCCGTGCTCTCTGGCGCCGACAACGCAGTCAACCGGATCGGTGATGCGATTGGGCACTCAGAGCTAGAGGGTAAGGTTCGCGAGTTTGCCACCCTATGGGGCAAGACTCGGGAGTCGCTCATCCAGGATATGGACGTCATGTGGCAGAACGTCCAGATCATTGAAAATTCGCTCCGCGATGTAGATACTAAACTCAAGCAATCTTTGGATGGGAAACTCGCATGAGTTGGTCGGCGATCCCTGGTAGCCCAGATGTCATCCACCGTGAAGCTGCCGCCATGATAACCGCCGCGGATCAGATGGATCGGGCTGCAACGGCACTCAAGAATGTTTCGAATGGGGGCTATCAGAGCCTTGCGACGGACGCGATAAAGGAGAATGCCAGCACGCTGGCGGTGACTCTCACCAAAGCCAGCACAAGGTACCGCGGGGCAGGAGAGGCGCTCAAGCAATTCGCGAAGGTACTTCGACCTCTTCAAGACCAAGCTAACCGAGCCATCACTGCTGGAAACCATGCTGACGTGTCCTCCGCCCAGCACGCGCTCAACGCGGCGCGCGTTGAGGAGGCCCAGCTGATCTTCCAGCCGGCGGACGAGGCTGAGAACGAGCGGGTCAAGCACGAGCTGCGGCTGGCTGAGCAGGAAGTAGCACAACGGCAGAGGGAGCGGGACGCCGCAAAAGCCGACTATGATGAAGCGGTTCAACAGTGGAATGACTGGGCGAAGAAGACGGCAGCGGCTATCGGCAGCTCGAACGAAGCAAGCCAACTCAACCGAGCGTCCTTTCTCGGCATCCCGCTTGATACCTGGCATGAGGTTCTGGAGAACATCGGCACCGTCCTCACGGTGCTGTCGATTCTCCTATGTTGGGTGCCAGGTCTGGGGCAAATACTCATGATTGCCATCGCGCTTGTTGCCCTTGCCGCTCTCGTGGTTTCGATAGTCCAGGCCTCTCGGGGTGAGAAAAATTGGGGCGAAGTGGCGATCGAAGGCGCCTTCGCAGTTGTTT
>NZ_JBAQWU010000121.1:0-9360 GCF_049299075.1 Gordonia sp. (in: high G+C Gram-positive bacteria) | reverse complement strand
GTCAGTGGCCGCGAGGAGTGCGCCGCTATCGCCGCGAAGAGCCCGCGGACGTCAGCCGTACCAAGCGTCAGCCGCACCAGGGCCGCCGTGGGCAGTCCCGCCGCGGCGGCAAACCGGGCGAGCGCCGCCGGCCGGTGTGGCCGGGCCGGAAGGTTCAGCACGTCCTCGATCAAGCCGGGCGTACGGCCGGCCCATCCGACGAGCCGTTCCCACGCGCCAGCATCCGAACCGAGCTGAGCTGACCGGAATCGGGCGTCCACCGGCAGGCCCAGCGCCCGGTCGGCGGTGAAACCGTGCACCACCGAGATCTCCGGTACCAGCCAGGTGACCCCCCGGGCGGTGAGCTCGAGGTCGGCGAAGGCCGGCGACGCATATCCCGTGGGGTGCACCGCCGAGCAGAGATCCCGCCGGATTCCGGTGCCGAACGCCTCATCGGTGCGCGCCCCGCCCCCGATCACCGGCCCGGCTTCGAGTACCGCGACACGACGTCCGGCGCGCGCCAAAACCGCCGCCGCGGTCAGACCGTTCGGCCCCGCGCCGATCACCACATCGTCAAACTCCATCGCAGCCAGCGTCCCACAGCACCGCATCGATCAGGGAACGGCTAGATTGAAGGCATGACCTCTGCTCGACGCCGACCCTCCGTCCCCGTCGCCCTGAGTCTGATCCTCGCGGTGTTACTGACCCTGCTCGCGCCAATGGGCACCGCCTCCGCTGACGCGCCACCGCTTCTGCCTGACCAGTTGGTCGACGCCGCCGGGGTACTCGCCGCCGATCAGGTCACCGAGATCACCGCAGCCCTCAATCGCCTATCGGAAAGCTCTGACCTGCACATGTCTGCGGTGTATGTGACCGATTTCGACGGCAAGGCACCAGCCGACTGGGCGCGGGAAACCGAGCAACTCAACGGTCTGAGCTACCGCGACCTGCTGCTCGCGGTCGCCGTGGGGACCAAAGAATATTACCTCGGCAGCGCAGAACCAATCGACGGCCTGAACAGCGAACAGATCCAGCATGTCGGCGATACCATGGTCGGCCCCGCGGTGCGTTCAGGCCAATGGGCCCGCGCCGCCACCGATGCCGCCAGCGAGCTGGGCAAGCCCGCCTCGCGGACGTGGATCTGGTTGCTCTCGTTGGTCGCCCTGGTCGTCGTCGGCGCGCTCGCCTGGCTCGGCGCCAAACGCGTACGCCGCGCCCGCTCCGCTCTCCCTGAGTCTTCGGCGGACGTCGCCGACGACCTCCTTACCGTCGACGAACTAAGCCAGCAACCGCTCGACGCCCTCGACCCGTGGTCGTCGGAACTGCTGATGCTCACCGACAACGCCGTCTCGGTCAGCGGCGACGAACTCGCCCTTGCGCAGGCGGAGTTCGGCGACGACGGTGCCACCGAGTACACCGACGCGCTCGCCAGTGCGGAGAGTGCCGTGGCCGCGTCGTTTCGGCTGCGCCGCACCCTCGACGACCAGTCCGGCATGTCCGGCGCCCAGCGTCGTGCGCTACTGGTCGAGATCATCAGCATGTGCTCGGCCGCCAACAGCACCCTCGACGCCTCGGTGCCCGCATTCGATAAACAGCGCGACTTATTGACCGATGCCGCGGACCGGCTCGACGCGCTCGGTGACCGCGCCGAGGAACTGCACGACCGGCTCGATGCCGCGGCCGCCGGTGAGGCCGAACTCAAGCGGAAGTACGGCGGTCCAGTAGTCGAATCGATCTACGGCAACACCGCACTGGCCACCGAGTTGGTGACCTTTGCCGAGGACGCCGTTACACAGGGGCACGAGGCTATCGCCGCCGAGGCCGAGATGCGGCAGGAGACGGTGGCCGCGATCCGATCGGCCGAATGCGCACTCGATACGGCGGAGAAATTGCTTGAGGCGCTCGCCGACGTCGGCCAAAACCTGGAGTTGATCGCCAAACAGTCGACCGGACCGGAGGTGGCGACCGCCCATGTCGCGGCCGCGGAAAGCTACATTGACACCCGCCGCGGGGTTATCGGGACAGCGCCGCGCACCTGCCTGTCCGAGGCCGAGCGCGTGCTGAGCGAGTCCGGGCCCACCGACCGCGCCATGGCGCTGGCCACCGATGCGCTGGCGCTGAGTCGGCAGGATGTCGCCGCGTGGCAGCACACCCAGGGCGCCGACGGCGCACCGGTGCTGACTGGCGTGTTGGTTGACGTGGTCGTCGCTTCTGCTGACGCGACAGTGCCCGACGATCTCGGGTCAGGCGGTTTCAGCAGCGGCGGCCGCAGCCCGGGCTCGTTCGGCGGCGTGGACACCTCGGGTCGGATCGGAACCGGCGGGCGCAAGTGACCCCGCAGGTCCGCCCCGTCGCACTGGTCACCGGGGCAAGCCGCGGCGTCGGCGCGGCCATCGCCCGGGCGTTGGCGCCCACCCATGACCTAATCCTCGGTGGTCGCGGCTCGTCCGAGCTGGACGCACTGGCCACCGAGTTCGACGGCGCAGTAACCCTTCCGGTGGACCTCACCGATGATGACACGCTCGAGGCAGCCGTCGAGACAATCACCGATCTGGACGTGCTGGTGCATTCGGCCGGTATCGCGAGCACCCTGGAGATGGTCGCCGACACCCCGGTCGAGGAGTGGCGCGCACTGCTGGACATCAACGTGGTGGCGGCCGCCGAGCTGACCCGCCTGCTGCTGCCCGCGCTACGCGTTCGCCGCGGCCACATCGTCTTCCTGAACTCGGGGGCTGGCCAGCAGGTACGCCCGGGCTGGACCCCTTATGCCGCAAGCAAATTCGCGTTGCGCGCCCTCGCTGACGGGGTGCGCGCCGAGGAGCCGGAATTGCGTGTCACCTCGATCTACCCGGGTCGGATCGACACCGATATGCAGCGCGAGATCGTCGCCCGGGAAGGCAATCGGTACGACCCCGCGCGGTACTTGACGCCGTCCACGGTAGCCACCGCCGTCGTACAGGCGATCGCCGCGCCCGCCGACGCCCACCCGACCGACCTGACGCTCCGTCCGCGCGGCTGAGGCGCCACATACCTGATACTCACGTCTGACCCCCTGATTCCGGGCACCGAGCACCCCGACTTCGGTTTCGCCCCGTCGGTTGAGGGGGCGAAACCGAGTTCGGCGGCGACGCAGGCGGGTCAGAGCTGCTTGAGGTCCGACGGCGCCCACACGGCACGCATCGACGTCACCTTGCCATCCTCGTCAAAAACCATGATGTCGACCGGGGTGATCTCGAAGGTCATTCCACCGGTTCCGGTCACGAGGGTGAACTCGAAGACCGCAGTGTCCCCCGCGGCCTTGACCCACCGCAGCGTCGCCTCGCGCTTGTCCATGTTGGTGATGATCGAGTAGAACTCGAGCAGTTCCTCGCGACTGGTCCGGATCGGCGCACCAATCGGATCTTCCACTGCGGTCTCGTCGGCGTAGAGGGCGACGATCTCCTCCGCGCTGCCGGTGGACAGTAGGTCAACGTAGGCGTTGACTGTCTCGATCATCTTTTCCGCACTCATCCGGACTCCCAAACTAGAACGTGTTCTATTCACGCTGGACGATAGCAGCTATGTCAGGATGACGACGTGGCGATGAACCGGAAAGCGATGTCGCTCGTGCATCTCGGCGACACCTCGTTCCGGCGCCGCGAGGTGATCGCCGACTGCCACGAGGCCCTCGACGTTCTCGTCGCCTTCCGCACCGACGACCGCCCGTGGGATGGCGCAACCCAACTGGAGTTCTTCCGACTCCTCCAGATCCAGGCACCCGATATTTTCGGCAGCGCGCGATCGGTTTCCGACGACGACGCCGCTAAACGCGCGCGCACGATCACCAATGCCCTGGTGAAACTCGGTTTCATCGATCCCGTCCAGCGGCGGCCCACCGCGCTGGGTGTCCTGTTCGCCGACGGACGCCCGCAACTGCTCGACGGCTTCGACCGCTACTGCTCCCTCAAACCGGAGAACTCGGCGCTGCTTCGCGGCGTCCTCGGCTATACCGAGAAGACGTCCGACGAGGGCACGCTCTACTTCCCGGTGCGACTACTGCTGCGCGTCCTGGACCGGCTGTCCACCCTCAGTCTCGACGAGTTCGCCCTCGCGTTCATCGCCGGCCCGCGGACCCTCGGAATCGACGTCGAGGCGATCGTCACCGCCGTTGCGGACTTCCGGGCCGGCGGGCAGTCCCTGGACGACGTCCTCACCGCCGCCGAGCGGACCGCGGAGCAGGATCGGTTCATCGTTGTCGGCGAGTTCAACCGGGCAGCCTTTCCCAACGGCAAGGGTCCGATCTTCACCGAGCGGTATCGAGTGTTCCTCGATGCCCTGGCCGACTTTCGCACGCACCCCGACACCGCCACCCTGGCACAGCTGCGGCGCGCAGTAGACGAGGGCGGCACCACGGTCAAGGCCCGCTTCTCCCCCGGCACCTACCTGCCCGGCCTGAAGAAGAAGGGCTCCGGTCCACTGACCGTGCACCGCGGCGCGCGTTATGCCGGATGGTCGGACACTGAGTTCGCCTTCCGGCACGGACTAGTCGACTTGTTCAACGGCAACCGGGGCGCATCCCTGGTCCGCGAGTACCTCGACAACAACCTCCGCATTCTGACCGCCACCGGCGTCATCTCGGTGGCGGAGAATCAGGTTTGTATCGGATCGGCCTACGCCCGATACTTCTTCGCCGCCAACGCCGACCGGCTCACGCTGCTCACCACCGACTACAGCGATGCGCAGCGCGCGGCCGGGCTTGCCGAACAGTTCGGGCGCGACGCCCTCGCGCGCGCCAATGAGTTGATCGCCGCTGAGCAGGGCATCGAGCCCGAGCAGATCGAGGAGTTCGTCGCGGCGCAGGAGCGGGCGCGGTTCGACCGCATCATTGCGGCGACCTTCCCGCCCGAACAAGTCCTCGATCACCTGCGTCTAATCGGCGACGACCACCGATCAGCAAGCGTTAGTAGCCTGCGCGACAAGCACTTTCGTGGCAAAGCCTCGGTGCCCTGCATGTACGAGTACCTCGTCGGCCTCTCGCTCTACTACTCGTCGCGCCGGGCCTTCGACCCCCGCACCGCATTCGGGTTATCGCTCGACGGCGACTTCCTGCCGATCAGCCACGCGCCCGGTCTGCGTGGCGACATCGAGTTCAAACTGGACGGTCGCCGCATTCTGGTCGAGGTCACCCTGATGGACCCGGCCACGCAGCGCCGGGGCGAACTAGAGCCGGTTCTCCGGCACGCCACCAACCTCGCATGCCAGTACCCGGACTCGCCGACGGTGACCATCTTCATCGCCAACGAGGTGGACACCAACGTGGCCCGGATCTTCGGCTTCGCCCGCGTGATGTCGATGACCCCCACCGATGGCCGCGCGGGCTCAGCCAGCCCGCTGATCGTTTCCATCACCACCCGAGACTGGGTGGCCGCAGCCGCCGCACCCCTGGATGAGATTCTGAACCTTGTTGCCGCAGAAGCGAATCGGACAGAGATCGAGCATCTGAACTCGGACTGGAATGCCGAACTGGTCAGCTCGCTCCGGGCACTGGCCAGTTCGTGATGAGCACCTCGCGCGATGCATTGCGGTCTTTGCGCTGGTAGGACGAGTTCGCATAGCTGTAGTCCAGCGTGTGCACCACGAAGCCATGCTCGGCCGCCCAGTCAGAAAGCTGACCATGCTCAGATCCCTTGTGCGTCAAGACATTCGAGAGACCAAAGGTGCCGCCGCGCTGAGCGAACTTGGCGACCTCATCGAGCAAGTCGGTCTCGTCGTCGACGGTCCACGCGTTCTGCTCGTTGTACGGCGCGGTACCGAGCAGGTACGGCGGATCGCAATAGACCAGGTCAGTGCTGGCCAGTTTTCCGAAGACATCGCGGAAGTCGAGGGTCCACAGTTCTGGCTCGAGTGCGTGCATCCGGGTGACCGTGTCGAAGAGATTCTTGCGCACCCGGGAGTTGAAGTCGCGCTTACCGACGGGCATGTTGAACTCGCCGCTGCGGTTGTACCGGATCTGATTGTTGAACCCGAAGACGACGAGCGCGAAGAACACGTACGGCCGCCGCGCCTCGACCGGATCCATCCGGTTGAAGTGATCGCGCAAGCGGAGATACGACTCCTTGTTCACCTGGCCGAGGCCGTTCGACGAGTTAGCGCCGTAGGCGCCGTAACCGAGCTTCTGGCTGTCGGACAGTCCGTACTCAGC
This sequence comes from Gordonia sp. (in: high G+C Gram-positive bacteria), assembly GCF_049299075.1. Classification (GTDB taxonomy): domain Bacteria; phylum Actinomycetota; class Actinomycetes; order Mycobacteriales; family Mycobacteriaceae; genus Gordonia. Next base: position 3,200 of record NZ_JBAQWU010000121.1, on the reverse strand, counting down.
GATGATCCCCTCGACGTGCGCGAGAATTTCGCTGTACGGCGTGGCGGCGAATAGTGCGCCCAGCCCCATCACGTCCACCTGCCTGTCATTGAAGGCGACCTGCGAATAACCGGCGTTCATGCCGACGGTCATCGAGCCGGAGAAGACGTCGACAAAGCGCTGGTGCGCCGGTCCCGCTGCCGGCAGCAGCGGGATGATCTCGGACACCAGCCGCTTCTTGTTGCCGGTGTAGTTCAGTGGGCTACGGACGAGGGCGGGCGTGGTTTCCCTTCGACCGCGTGTCGTCGCAGGCTCCGCCACATGCTTAGGGCAAGCGACACCAGATTCCTCGTCGCCCGGCCCAATCGCCGGGGCCGGCACGCCTGTCATTTCGATGGTTGAGCGAGCGAAGCGAGTCGAAACCACATCCCCAGCCCCATCCTCCTCCACATGGCACACGAAGAGGCGTTCGACGATCTCGCCGATACCCGAGCGGCCCGTGGTGAACTCGCGATGCGGGACGTCGACCACCTCGACCGGTCCGCGGCGACGCATGATGTCGAGAATCTCGTCGTCGGCCAGGCGCGCGGCCGAACGGGCGTTGCCGCGGTCGCCGGTGTCGTTGTACGACATGATGATCGTCGCGGTATCGAGCGCCTCAATGAGATCACTGAAGGCCGGTGCGGCCTGCGTGGTGCAGTAATCGCTCTTGAGATGCCGCCGGTCCATCTTGCGCGCCTTGAACTGCACGGGGCCTTGCTGCCAGTCGGCCACGTTGTCGAGCACGTGATACAGGTCGCCGTACTGGCGCGAGTTGTACGGCGGGTCGATATACACCAGGTCCCAGTGCTGCTCCCGCACCAACTGATTGGCGTCGCTGCGGGTGACGGTATGCGCTGGCTCGAACTCTTCTAGCTGCGGCAACCCGAAAACCACCCGCGCCCCGGAGGCGGCGCCCACCCGGAAGGCGTCGTAATGGCCGACCGTCGCCGCGGTTTTGTCCATCCCGTAGAGCAGGCTCGCGAGGAGCACATCGCGTTCCCGATCGGTCACCGTACCGGCGCTGTGCCACGCGCTGATTTGCGCACGATAGTGCCCGATCAGCCGAGAGTTTGCCTCGTCGTAGTAGGTGCCGCCGAAGGTCTCTGAAAAATAGTTCGACTCAAGGGCCGCAACGTCGACGTCGTTGATACCGCCGACCAGTCCGGTCAGCAGTTCGGTCCGGACCGGTGCCGCACCGAAGAAGGCGCGGTAGATGGTGGTATTGGCCGAGAGCAGATCGTTGAAGGTCACCGCCAGCCCGGCCCGCGCCAACGACTGCCCGACCACACCGGTGCCGGCGAACAGGTCGGCGGCGGTCTGCGGGGGCTCGCTCAGCCCGGCGATCACCTCGCCGATCACCGGCAGCACCGCGCGCTTAGAGCCGAGATAGCGGCGGTTTCGGAGTTCGAATGTCTTCACGACCTGCGTCTTTCCATTTATGCATCGTCTCCGACGACGGTAGCACCAGCCACCGACAGAACGACGACGCCGGACCGTCTGACAAGACGGCCCGGCGTGTCGGGTTCAGGTCGCGATTCGGCTCCGACCCAGGCTCACTTCAGGTCGGCGCTGGACTTTCCGAGTACACGGCGCGCAATGATCAGCTGCTGGATCTGCTGGGTGCCCTCGAAGATGTCGAGGATCTTCGAATCGCGGGCCCACTTCTCCAGCAGGCTGGTTTCGGCGTAGGCGCCGGTGGCACCGATCTCGACGGCCTTATTGGTCACCTCGGTGACCGTGCGGCCTGCCTTGGCCTTACTCATCGACGCCTCGAGCGAATTCGGCGTCTTGTTATCGGCCAGCCAGGCCGCACGCAGCGTGAGCAGCCACGAGGCCTCCCAGTCCGACTCCAGGCGGATGAACTCGGATACGGCAACGTGCTGTATTGCGGCGGGCTTGTCGTAGTCAATCGGGTGACCGGACTCCTCGATCATCCGGCGCATCTCTTCCAGGGCGGCGCGACCAACGCCCACGGCCATCGCAGCGACGACGGGCCGGGTGTTGTCGAAGGTCTGCATGACCCCACCGAAGCCCTTCTTCACATCGATGTCCGGCGACCCGAGCAGGTTGTCTGCGGGGACGCGCGCATCGGTGAATCGGATCACCGCGGTATCTGACGACTTGATACCGAGCTTGTGCTCCAGCCGCTCGACGGTCACCCCATCGGTATCCATCGGAACCACGAAGCTCTTGATGGCAGCGCGACCCTGGTCCTTGTCCAGGGTGGCCCAGACGACGACGTGGTCGGCGCGCGAACCGGCGGTGACGAAGATCTTCTCCCCGTTGATGACGTAATCGTCGCCGTCGAGGATCGCGGTCGTGGTGACGGCGGCCGAGTCGCTGCCGATGCCGGGCTCAGTGATGGCCATGGCGGCCCACACGTCGGCGAAGCGCTCGAGCTGCTCAGTGTTGGCGACCGCGGCAATAGCTGCATTGCCCAGGCCCTGGCCCGGGATCGACAGCATCAGGCCGACGTCGCCCCAGCTGAGTTCGTGGGCGTTGAGCACCGCACGCAGGTTGGCGCCGTTGACGGTGCCTTCGCTGGCGTCGGCCGAACTCTTGCCCTCGGACCGCTCGGACGCGCGGGCCGCCTTGGCGAGTTTGCCCAGCTCATCGAGCTCTTTCGGATACTCGTGTTCGGCGAGGTCGTACTTGCGGGTGATCGGCCGGAAGATGTGCTCGGCCGCCAGGCGGGAACGCTCGACGGTGGAGTTCAGCTTCTCCGGGAGCTCCAGGTTGATCGACATGATCGATATCTTACTACTCGGTAAGATCGATGCCAAGGGCGCGCGTCCGGCGCCGACGACCCGGTCCCCGTTCTGGCATGAACTGCGGCACGCACTGCACCCGGCCCGAACCCATCGGTGGAAGACTAGGCGCGTGCAGTACCGCTTCGCCGCCTGGCGCCACTGGCTCGCCGGCACTGACCCCGGACACCTCCGGCTGACCAATGCCGTCCTGGTGGCCGTGGCCGTGCTGCTGTCCACGACCATCGCGTGGCTGCTGGTGCACTTCACCCACGCCGATCACGGACTACTGGCCATGGGCGGGTTCATGGCCCTGCAGATGGGTCTGGTGGTCAAGGACCCCACCAATCGAGCGCGGCTCATCACCACCGCGCTGCTCCCGATCCCGATCGCGATCGCCCTGACCGCAGCAGTCCTGCTGGGCCACTGGCG
>NZ_JBAQWU010000120.1:0-5775 GCF_049299075.1 Gordonia sp. (in: high G+C Gram-positive bacteria) | reverse complement strand
GGGGGTGGCGATGCCGGGGAAGACGCACCTGCAGGCCGCGCAGCCGGTGTTGCTGGGTCACACCCTGATGGCGCATGCGCAGCCGCTCCTGCGCGATGTCGCCCGGATCGTCGATGCGGACAAGCGGCTGGCGGTCTCCCCGTACGGTTCGGGTGCGCTGGCCGGCTCGTCGCTCGGGCTGGACCCGGCGGCGATCGCCGCCGACCTCGGCTTCGCCAGCGCCGCCGACAATTCCATCGACGCCACCAGCTCGCGCGATTTCGCGGCCGAAGCCGCCTTTGTGCTCGCCATGATCGGTGTTGACCTCTCCCGGCTCGGCGAGGACGTGATCCTGTGGAGCACCCCGGAATTCGGTTACGTCACGCTCGCCGACGCGTGGTCGACGGGTAGTTCGATCATGCCGCAGAAGAAGAATCCCGATGTCGCCGAACTGGCGCGCGGCAAAGCGGGCAGGCTGATCGGCAACCTGTCCGGTCTGCTGGCCACCCTCAAAGCGCAGCCGCTGGCCTACAACCGTGACCTGCAGGAAGACAAGGAGCCGGTCTTCGACTCGGTGGCGCAGCTGGACTTACTGCTGCCAGCGATGACCGGCCTGGTGGCCACGCTTGAGTTCCACCCCGAGCGGATGGCTGAGCTCGCCCCGGCCGGCTTCACCCTGGCCACCGACATCGCCGAATGGCTGGTGCGGCAAGGGATCCCGTTCCGAGTCGCGCACGAGGTCGCGGGCGCCTGCGTGCGCGAGGCGGAAGCCTCCGGCGTCGGACTCGATGGGCTGACCGATGAGCAGTTCGCAGCGATCAACCCGGCGCTGACCCCAGAAGTGCGCGAGGTGCTCACAGTGACCGGGTCCATCGAATCGCGCAATGCCCTCGGCGGAACGTCGTCGACTCAGGTGCAACGGCAGATCGACGTCGCCGGTGCCACCATCGCGGAAATGCGCGACACACTGTCCCACTAGAGTGATCTGCATTACCGGCGAATAGTTCGCGGGCGGGCGAGGGAGGAAACACGGTGGTTGGAGTGCCGAACATCGGCGGGATGGTCAGTCGCGTGGTGGCGACCGCGCAAAACGGCCTGGAAGTGATCCGCATGGGCGGATTTGAGACGGGCACCGAGCCCGCCCCGTACCGCATCGTGGAAACCGAAAAGATGTACCGGCTCCGCCGGTACTTCCCGGACGACCCCGGCGACGGCTACTCGCACATCATCCTGATCCCGCCCATGATGGTGTCGGCCAACGTCTACGACGTGACCGAACACAACGGCGCGGCGTCCATTCTGCACGCGCACGGAATCATCCCGTGGGTCATCGACTTCGGGTCCCCGGACCGCGAAGAGGGCGGCATGGAACGCACCCTCACCGACCATGTGCTGGCGATCAGCCGCGTGGTCGATCTCGTGCGCGGGACTGTCGGCCGCGACGTGCACCTGGGTGGCTACTCGCAGGGCGGCATGTTCGCCTACCAGACCGCCGCCTACCGGCGGTCCGAGGGCATCGCCAGTGTGGTGACCTTCGGTAGCCCGGTCGATGTCACCGCCGCCCTGCCGCTCGGCCTTCCGGCAGGCGTCGCCGTCCCGGGGGCGGAGATCCTCGCCGACCGGGTCTTCACCCATCTCTGGATTCCGAGCTGGATGGCCCGCGCCGGATTCCAGCTGGCCGATCCGGTCAAGACGGCCCGCAGCCGCATCGATTTCCTCCGCAAGCTGCACGACCGCGATGCGCTTCTGCCGCGCGAAGACCAGCGCCGCTTCATCGAACAGGAGGGCTGGGTCGCCTGGTCCGGCCCGGCGATCGCCGAACTGCTGCGCCAGTTCGTGGTGCACAACCGTATGGTGGCCGGCGGTTTCGTGATCGACGGTGACATCGTCTCGCTCACCGAGATCACCTGTCCGGTGCTGGCCTTTGTCGGCGAGACCGACGATATCGGGCAGCCCCTGGCAGTGCGCGGGATCGTCAATGCCGCGCCGTGGTCGAAGGTGTACGAGACCCTGGTGCCGGCCGGACACTTCGGTTTGGTGGTCGGATCCACTGCGGGGCGGCTGTCGTGGCCGACCACATCGCAGTGGATTCGCTGGCACGACGGCCAGGGTGACGAACCGACCGAGATCGAACGCATGATGCCACCGGACGGCTCCGGCGGCAGTGGCATCAGCTGGACCAACCGGCTGACCTACGGTGTCGGCCAGGTGGCCGGGGCTGGCACTGTCCTCACGAAGGAGCTGATCGACGCGATCGGCTCGGTGCAGCGCACCACCCGCGCGGTGGCCAGCGAGTCGGTGCGTACGGTGCCGCGGCTGTTCCGGCTCGGCCAGATCCAGCCGTCGACTCGGATCTCGCTGGGCAAGCTGATGAGTGAGAACACCAAACGCAACCCGCACGGTGAGCTCTTTCTGTTTGAGAATCGGGTGCTCACCCACGATCAGGTGAATACCCGCATCGACAACGTCGTCGCCGGTCTCATTGAGTGCGGGATCCGGCCCGGACAGCACATCGGGGTCATGATGGATCCGCGGCCGTCGGCGCTGGTCGCCGTTGCCGCGCTGTCGCGCCTGGGCGCGGTCGCGGTCATGCTCTCCTCGGCCAGTGACCTGAACCTGATGCTGACCGAGTCGGATGTGCGGGTGATCGTTGCCGACCCCGATCATCTGGATCTGGCCGCGACGGTGTGCGATCGCGTGCTGGTGCTCGGCGGCGGCGACGAGCGTGTCATCGAGCGAGCCGACGGCGAGGCGATCGTCGACATGGAGCAGATCGATCCGAGTAAGGTGCGGCTGCCCAGCTGGTACCGGCCCGACCCCGGTCTGGCTGGCGACCTGGCGTTCGTCCTCTATTCGCGCGTGCAGCAGGACCGGTTGGTCCGGTGGACGATCACCAACCACCGTTTCGCGATGTCGGCGTTCGGCGCGGCGACGGCGGCGAATCTGACCGACCGCGACACCGTCTACTGTCTGCCACCGCTGCACCACGCCTCGGGTCTGCTCACGTCGCTGGGCGCGACCGTGGCCGGCCGGTCCCGGATCGCGCTGTCGACGGGTGTCGACGCGGTTCGCTTCCAGGACGAAGTGCAGCGCTACGGCGTCACCGTCGTCTCCTACACGTGGAGCATGCTTGGCAAGGTGTTGCATGCGCCGGAGTTCGATCCGGCCACCCTCGCCGCGGTGCGCCTCTTCATGGGTTCGGGTCTGCCTGCCGGATTGTGGGCGGAGATCGACCACACGCTGCCGAAGGCCAAGGTCCTCGAGTTCTTCGCCACCGCCGACGGTTCGGCGATTCTGGCCAATTTGGACGGCAGCAAGATCGGCGCGATGGGTCGACCGCTACCGGAGACCAATGTCGTCGCGCTCGCCGCGTACGACGTGACGACCGGCAATCTCGAGGTGGACTCGGACACCGGATTCATCCGGCGAGCCGAGGTCGGGGAAGTTGGCATGCTGATGGCCCACGCTGGCCAGCGGTACGAGCCGGGCGGCAACGTGCTGCGGGACGTTTTCCGGCCGTACGACCGATGGGACGTGTCCGGACTGCTTTTCCGTCGCGACGCCGAGGGCGATCACTGGTTCCTCGGCCCGGCCGCAGCGACGATCCATTCCGCCGACGGCGTGATGTTCACCGAGCCGATCGGGCAGGCGCTGTCGCTGATGCCGACCGTCGACCAATCGGTCGTGTTCCCCGCCGGGGAACACGGAGCGCAAGTGGCCATCGCCGTCATCACGCTGAACGAGGGTGCGCCGTCGCCTACCCCGACGCAGTTGCGCGTCGCGCTCGGCGAACTCCCGGCGGCTCGCCGTCCGCAGCTGATCGAGGTGGTGAACGGGATCTCGATGAGCGAGTCGTACCGACCGCGGTACGCGGACCTGGTACGACGCGGCATCCCGAAGCCCGGACCCAAGGTCTGGTACCGGGACGGCGAGGGTCGCTACCGGCGTTACACCAAGTCCATCGCCGACACCATCGACTGGCGTACACCGATGCCAGTGCCGGTGGCCAAACGGCCCCATGCAGGCGCTGCGGTGTCGGTCGCCGAGACCGCGACAGGTAGCCTGATCCCGATCATCAGTGGCGAAAAGGAGTAGGAATGCCGTCACGCGTAGAGCAGCTCGATCCTGTCGTGCGGGCTCGGCTCGTTTGCCCTCAGGACCTGGGGGAACTGATCGATGCGGACGATGAACTGTACAACCCGCGACTGCGGGTGGCCTACGGCATCGACGACCTCGGTATCCCGAACATGCTGATCGCCGACGCCCGCAGGGTGAGCGAAGACGAACACCAGCTTCTCGTCGGCGACCCGAAGGAGAAGTGAGCCGCCCCGTGAGCGACATTCTCGACGAACTGTCCTGGCGCGGGCTCATCGGGCAGAGCACCGACGAGCACGCGCTGCGGGAGACGCTGGCCGCTGGCCCGCTCTCCCTCTACGCGGGCTTCGATCCGACGGCCGCGAGCCTGCACGCCGGGCACCTGGTGCCGTTGCTGACGCTGCGGCGATTCCAGCTGGCCGGACACCGCCCGGTGGTGCTGTCTGGCGGTGCCACCGGACTGATCGGCGATCCGCGCGATGTCGGTGAGCGCACCATGAACTCCGCCGACACGGTGGCGGACTGGGCGGCGAACATCGTCGGCCAACTGCGGCGGTTCGTCGACATCAACGATTCGGCGACCGGCGCGGTCTTGGTGAACAACCTGGAATGGACGGCCGAGCTCTCGGCCATCGATTTTCTGCGGACCCTCGGCAAGAACTTCTCGGTCAACGTGATGCTGGCCCGCGAGACGGTCAAGCGCCGCCTGGAATCGGACGGCATCAGCTACACCGAATTCAGCTATCTGCTGCTGCAGTCCAACGACTACCTCGAACTGTTCCGGCGGCACGACTGCCGCCTTCAGATCGGCGGTTCCGATCAGTGGGGCAACATCGTCGGCGGCGTCGACCTGATCCGTAAGGTCACCGGCGCACATGTGCACGCGCTGACCGTACCGCTGGTGACCTCGTCAGACGGCAAGAAGTTCGGCAAGTCGACCGGCGGCGGCAGCCTCTGGCTCGATCCCGAGCTGACCTCGCCGTATGCCTGGTACCAGTACTTTGTGAATACGGCGGACGCCGACGTCGTGAAGTACCTCAAGTGGTTCACCTTCCTGAGCCGCGAAGAGATTGACGAGCTCGCGCAGCAGGTCGCCGAGCAGCCGTTCCTGCGTACGGCGCAGAAGCGTCTCGCCGCCGAAATGACCACCCTGATTCACGGCGCCGAGCAGACCGCGGCAGTCGAGCTGGCCAGCCAGGCGCTGTTCGGCCGGGCCGAGCTCGACGGGCTCGACGAGGCGACCTTGGCTGCCGCCGTAGGCGAGACTCAGATCGCCGAATATCCGGCTGGCGCGCAGCCCACCATCGTCGAACTACTGGTGGACTCGGGCCTGGAGACCGGCAACAAGGCGGCCCGGCGGGCCATCGAGTCCGGTGGCGCCTACGTGAACAATCAGAAGGTGACCGACGTCGAATGGACGCCCGCCGGCGAGGATCTGCTGCATGGGCGCTGGCTGGTGCTGCGGCGCGGTAAGAAGAGCTTCGCGGGCGCGCGCATCGGTGACGCATGACCCGTGACGACACTGCCCCAGAGCTTCCGGACGAGGTGACCGCTGCCGATCTGGACCCCGAGGTCCGGCGCGATCTGCAGGGACTCGATAAGGCGACCGCTGACCGGGTGGCCCGCCACCTGGTGGTCGTGGGCGAGGTGCTGGACAGCGATCCAGAGCTGGCGCTGGCGCATGCGCGGGCGGCGCGGGCC
>NZ_JBAQWU010000119.1:0-8733 GCF_049299075.1 Gordonia sp. (in: high G+C Gram-positive bacteria) | reverse complement strand
CCGGGGTCGGTGTCAGCGCAGCGTGACCTGCCGGCCGATGATGCCGGCACGCGAACCCCGCTCGGCTGCCGTCAGGTCCGAATCGTCGGCCAGCGCTTCGACGAACCAGGCGTCGAGTTGGTCGAGGCCCGGGTACCACTCGTCGGGGTGCATCTCATTGTCGAGGTCGAAGACCGGCACCACGAGTCCGTGGGTGCGGAACGACCCGGCGAACCGAGAGCCCTCGCCCATGGTGAGGCGCCCGGCGGCGTGCAGGCGCGCCATCGCCTTCATCAGCTGCTCTTCGGATTCGGGGCGGACCCAGCGCAGGTGGGCGCGATCGCCGGCGTCCACCCACCACGGTGCGCCGGTGCCGCTCTTCGGGGTCAGCCGGGCGGTCGGCATGATCGTGTCGTTGGCGCGTTCGAGCATGGCCTCAACCTGGGGCGTCACCTCAGCGTCGTCGCCGAACCACCAGGAGAAGTTCTCGTACACGACCACGTCGAGGGGCTGCTCGGCGGCGACGATCTCGGCAAGCGAGGTGGCTGCTTTCACGCCCCGATACTCGGCGCCCGGTGTGGCAGAGGCAGCCCAGGTGAGGGCCGAAGCCAGTGAACCGGCCAGGTCGGCGGGCTCGGGGTTGGTCTGCAGCGCGACCAGGCCCTGCGTCACCTTTCCGTGCTCATCGCCCTTCGTCGCGCCACGTTCGCCCCAGATGGCGGCGTCACGCGAGCGCACCAGCCCGGGTACGGCACCCGGCAGAATAGTGGTGAAGTCGGCTTCGTTAGCGGCCTCGAATCCGTCCGCGAAGGTCACCTGCGCGGTGGCCGAAGCGATGAAGGCGCGCATGGCGACCAGGTCGCATTCGGCGGCGGGCAGGTCGGCGAACGGCCGCTGCGGTTCGGCCAGGACTGCTGCCGCGCGAAGTTTGCGGGCGGCTACCCGCTCGGCACGGTCGCTTCCGGGCCGCGGTCCACTATTGCGTTTGCTCTTCTTCGCCATGCCCTAACCTTCTCATCCGGCCGGAAGTCACTCGACCGTGACCAGCCAATCGCGCACTTTCGCCGGGTGATTGGTGGCAATCCACCGCACTCCCAAGTCCGCACAGTATTGAACGTCGGTACGCTCGTCGACGGTCCAGGCGTATGTGACGCGGCCCCCGGCGGCTGCTTTGTCGACCAGGTCGGGATGGGCTCGCAGCGTCTGGATCGACGGTCCGACACCAGTCGCGCCGACCGCGGTGGCCGGACCAGACTGCACCCCAATGAGGTTCTCGGACAGCAGGATGGTGGGCAGCATCGGCGCAGACCGGCGGATCCGCCAGGTGGCCGACGGGGAAAAACTCATGACGACGGCCCGACTGTGATCGGCCGACGGCGGTGCGACGACACGGAAGTCGCGCAGAGTCTCGAGTACGCGGGCCTCGACTAGACCGCCGTAGCGCGCCGGGTGTTTGGTTTCGATGAAGAGTCGCACTGGGCGATGCCAGTCGAGCGTGAGTTCAAGCAATTCCGGCAGGGTCAGGACCGAGGCGCGCTGCCCGCTGTGCCACGAGCCGAAATCATGTTCGCGCAGTTGCGCCAGGGTCATCTCACTGACCACACCGGAGCCGTCCGAGGTCCGGTCAATGGTGCGGTCGTGAATACACACGAGTTGGTCGTCGGCGGTCAGGCGGACATCGCATTCCAGACCGTCCGCACCTTCGCTGAGCGCCGCCTCGTATGCGGCGAGCGTGTGCTCGGCGTGGTCGGCCGAGGAGCCGCGGTGCGCGACGACGGCGGGTTTGCCCGATCGGGAGACGCCGCGGGCCATCACGCGGCCACCACCAGCCGACGTTGCGGAGCCGCCGCCGCTTCGCCCATCACCGTCATTTTCCGTAGTCGCGGGCCGAGCCAATGCGCGAAGGCCGCCGAGGCGATCAGGGTCAGCAGCGACCACACCATCGCGTCGGCGCCGACTTGGATCGAGTCGCTGGTGAGGGCCACGATCCGGTAGGTCAGAGAGATCGCGCCGATCAGGCTGACTAACCCCCAGGCCACGGCCCCCCGGTTGATCTCGCGGCGGGCGGGGACGGCGGCGTCACCGCCGACGGCCGAGGCGGCCTCCAGCAGCAGGAACGGTGCACCGATTACGTTCCCGAACGGCACCACAGCGGACGCGGCCACCAGCAGCGGGTGTCGCGGTTCTCGGGTGCCGACGAGTTGATACGAGCGCTCCCGAATGCTCAGCAACCAGCGCGCGAACGCCCACGCAGCCCAGATCACAGCGACCACAGCGAGGGTTCCGCAGGCGATCACGAGGATCAGGGTGGCCAGGTCGAACCAGTACGGGATGGGGCGGCTGCGGTTCGCGAACAGCGTCAGGTACCGCAGCATTTGGGCGACCGCGGCGACGGCCAGGGCGATCGTGGTCCAGCGCAGAATCTGGCGCAGCGCAGCTTCCGGACGAACCTGCGGCTCGTCGGCCTCGACGGCGACGAGCGGAATGTCGTACAGCCCCCAGCGCGGGGTCTGCAGGTAGCGCGGCGTGCGTGCGGCAATCGACGCGGTGGGCCGCGGTTGCGGCGGGAGGGTGTCGATGGGCCGGTGAGCCATCCACCGCAGGCGACCGGCGCCGGGAGCGCGCGAGCGGGCCGCATTGACGGGCGACTGTGGCTGGTGAGCCGCGGGCATATGCGAAGGGTTCGGCTGTGACCGTTCGGCCGGGCGCGCCGCGGATTGTCCGGCCGCCGGTTGCTCCGGTGCTGACCGCTGTGGGCGGGCGCCCTCGCTTAGGGGTATCGGCCGTTGCGTGGCTGTGGTGGGCGATGCGGACGGACCCGTCGGACCAGGCGCGGCCATCACCGAGGTCGAGTGCGTGGCCGGGCCGGGTTGGGCCATGGTCACCCGGCGACGGGTGTGCGCGTCGAGCACCACCAGTGTCCCCCCGCAGCGCGGACACTGGATCCGGCCCGGCTGATGTTCGGCCTGAATACGGCAGGGCAAGCAGACGTCAAGCAGCACCGCGCCGGTCACCGTCCCGTATCGAAGGGTTTGTCGGCGGCCTCCCAAGCCACCATTCCGCCCCGGACGACAACGCCGTCGATACCTCGCTGCGCCAGATACTGCGCGAGGCGGAAGGACCGGCCGCTGGTCCGGCAAATCACGAGCAGGTCGGCGTCGAGGTCGATCTCGTCCAGCCTCCCGGGTACATCGTCAAGCGGAATGTGCAGTGCGCCTCGGACGTGGCCGAGTTCCCACTCATCGTCTTCGCGTACGTCCAGCAGGACCCGATCGGGTACCTCGGTGAAGTCATCGGGCAGCGCGGACACGTCAATCTGCTCGATGTCCATACTCACATCGTCCATAGTTCCACAAGCGGCGACCGGAGGTCCGGCGTTGCCGTCGTGACGACCCGTTGCCAGGTGGCCGCGGATTGAATTTCCGGCCAGCACATGGTGAATCAGCGGCTACCACACACCGGCCGCCCCACCGAACAAGGACTACGTGCGGGGATCAGAAAAGTTATCCCAAGGCCGGCGCGTACCAGGTTGTCCACAGGTGTCCCCCCATCCACCGACAGCTGTGGACAACTCTGTGGATTTGTGGACTAACTCCAAGGTCGCATTCCAGTAGTTGACATAACCCATTGAAATCCCCCGCTATTTGTGATGCTACTCACCAGTTGTTTACCTGCCGATCATGGGCCGCATTGTTAGTTTCCCCACCGAATACTGTGGATATCGTGTGGACAACACGCCTTGCAAAACTCTTGAGTGCTGCTTTCGAGTTGCGCGTATCCGCGTCGATCAGCCATCCACGAACGCCGTCAACGCCGCGACCTCACTCTCCACAGCTGCCCGCTGGCGGGGCGCCAGATCGACGAGTTCGGCGAGTTCGACACCCCCGTCGGTGAGCCGCCACGTGCCGACCAGTCGACCGTCCACCAGAACAAAGCCCGGCGAGCGCCCGTTGCGGGTCACCGTCGCCCGGTACACCGCCGCGTCGGCGACCCGCTCACGATCGGCATTGGCCACGAGAAAGCCGTCGTACGGCGCGAGCAGTCGCACCGGAGCGGGCGCCGAGGGATCGGCGATCGACAAGCCCTCCAGGTCGTAAAGCCGTTGACCGGCCGGTCCCGTGAGCGCCGCCAGTTCCCAGTCCGCTTCCATCGCCTCGAGCAGCGGACCCAAGCCGGTGAGGCCGCTCCAGGCGGCGATGGCGGCCCCGGAGGCCGGGCCGTAACCGCGCAAATACATGCGGATGAGGTCCTTGCGTGCCTCCTCGCCGTCCACAGCGGGCTCCCCGGCACCGATCCAATCGTCGAGCAACGCCAGCGTCGGTCCACCGGATTGCCGCCAGAGCCCCCGCGGTGGCAGCTGGACCAGTGGCAACCACGCTCGCACGACGGCTGCCAGGGCCTCGATCGACGACGTCGGCCAGGCCCGAGCCAGCGCCAACCTCAGCGCCGCGACGCTGACACCGGAGTCGCCGGCCGCGACGAACAGTCCGCGCGCGGTTTCGGCCACCGCGCCAGGTTCCACCTCGCCCAGACCCGCGCGGTGGGTGCGCAAGGTCGACGCCTCAATCGCCGGTTGCACCGCGGCGCGAATCCAGCGCGCATCGAGGGCATCCATGGCGAATAACGTTCCGCGTTGCAACACCATCCGCACCACCTCGCGCTCGGACAGCAACGCGTCGAGTTCTGCCGGGGCGAAGCCATCGACCCGCGAGGCGAGGGCAAAGAACGGCGCCTGCGGATCCTGCGCCTGCAGACCGACGCAGCGGTCGATTACCTCGATCGCGTCGTCTCCGACGCGATCGAGCAGGTGCTGGCGCTCAAGCAGGGTACGGTTCCACTGCTCAACGGTGATTTGCTCGGGCACTCAGCGGTCCGCGGGGTACGCCAGCCCGGTGGCGCCGTGGCAGCGGTAGCCGTTCGGGTTCTTATGCAGATACTGCTGGTGGACCGGTTCGGCATAGTTGAAACGCCCCGAACCTGCGCTAGCAAGCTCGCTGATCTCAGTGGTCACCGGACCGTAGCCAGCTTCGGTGAGCACCGGTGCGAACCGGGCCGCGGCCGCAGCAGCTTGCTCGGTGTCGGCCGGATCGAAGGTGTAGATCGCCGAACGGTACTGGGTACCGACGTCGTATCCCTGCCGCATCTCCTGGGTGGGATCGTGCGAGGTGAAAAAGAGCTCGAGAATCTCAGCCAAACTCACCTGCCCCGGATCGAAGACCACCAGGACCACCTCGGCGTGGCCGGTCTTGGCGGTGCACACCTCATCGTAGGTCGCGTTCGGGGTGTAGCCACCGGCGTAACCGACCGCCGTCGTATAGACGCCGGGCAGTTGCCAGAAGATCTCCTCGACTCCCCAGAAGCAGCCGCCGCCGAGCACCACGGCCTGCAGGCCGGCGGGGAACTCCCCGATGCCGCCGCGGCCATAGGCCCCGTCGACCGGGTCGCCACGCAAGGCAGTGCCGAGGACGGCGTGCGCTGCGGGCACCAACTGTTCATCGGCGCGACCCGGCAGGGCGCGGGCGGCATCCACCATTACGCGCTTGACGTCGGCGGCGGCCACAATCCGATCGAAGAGACTCATGCCCTCCAGGGTACGTCCGGATTTTCCCGGAGGAGCGCGCCCGATGTAGGCTGACACACATACCGTCGGACTGTGATCTGGCACACGTCAAATGCCGCCGGAGGGGGACTACATGGGGAGCGACCGGCAGACCGTCACGAGCGCGCCGAACGTGACACGCCACTCCGAGTCGTGGCCGATCTACAACGTGCGGCATCAATGCGCGGTGACCGGCGGCACCATCATCGCCATCATTGCCGTCATCGCGCTGATCATCGTCTTCTGAGCGGTCCGCGCAGCCCGCGTCACGGTTCTCGAGGCACCCTTGCGCTGCGCGCCTGATCGGCGCAGGGTAGTAATTGGACTAGATACAAGAAAACACCCAATGAGAGGACGATCGTGGCTGTCTACACCCTGCCCGACCTGGATTACGATTACAGCGCGCTGGAGCCGCACATCTCCGGCAAGATCATGGAGCTGCACCACAGCAAGCACCACGCCGCCTACGTGGCTGGCGCCAACACCGCGCTGGAGAAGATGGCCGATGCACGCGACGCCGGCGATATCGCGGGCAAGGTCTACGGCCTGAGCGCCAACCTGGGCTTCCACCTCGGCGGCCACACCAACCACTCCATCTTCTGGAAGAACCTGTCGCCTAACGGCGGCGGCGAGCCGACCGGCGCGCTGCTGGAGGCCATCGGTCGCGACTTCGGCGGCTTCGACAAGTTCCAGGCGCACTTCACCGCCGCCGCCAGCACCCTGCAGGGCAGCGGGTGGGCCATCCTCGGCTACGACAACATCGGCAAGCGCCTGGTGATCGAGCAGCTGACCGATCAGAGCGGCAACACTTCTGCCGCACTGATCCCGGTGGTCATGCTCGACATGTGGGAGCACGCCTTCTACCTCGACTACCAGAATGTGAAGCCGGAGTACGTCAAGGCCTGGTGGAACATCGTCAACTGGGAGGACGCCGCCGCCCGCTACGACCGCGCCGTCGCCGCCGAGGGCCTCATCGTCCCGGCCTGATCGCCCCGCAGACGCCAAACGGCGGCTACCTCATCGAGGTGGCCGCCGTTTTTGTTTGCCCACTGACACAGAGACGACCTCCGTGGTCCATCGGTCCACGGACTGCTGCTGGGTGCCAGTGAACGTGCGTTCAGCGGCCCTTGGCGGCCTTCGCGGCCTGCTTCTCCTGCCAGCGCAGCCGGTTCTTCAGCGAACGCTTCGGCCAGAACCGGTAGCTGGCCCAAATCACCAGGAATTCGACGGCGATGCCGACCGTCGCCAGGATCACCAGGATGCCCCCGCCGAGCTCTTCGATCCCGGCGAACGTGTCTCCGAGACCGATCGCGAAGGCGATCACCAGGAATGCCAGCACGCTGTACAGCACCGCGACGCCGAATGACCACCAGATCAGCCACCACTGCTCGGCCTGGCTGGGTACCCGCTGGTAGGTCCGCACGTAGCTGTCGATGGCCATGGCGGCGGCCACGAACGGGATCATCAGGCTGATGAAGCCGCTGTCGATGTCGAGCAGCGAGCTGATCCCGCCCCACAGCAGGCTGAAGCCGATCAGGGCGAGCGCGAATGCGCCCAGCTCTTTCCAGAGCGGACCGGCGGAGTTCGGCAAGGTGGGCGCGGTTTCAGTCACGTCGGATCCTTCGAGTCGGCGGGCACCACTCCTAGAGCAGCACGGTCAACGTAATGGCCGCCGCGCAGGCCAGTACCGTCAGGGCCAGCGCAATCCAGTCCGCTCGACCCGGCCGGGACGGATACGCGGTGAGCCGCCCGGTGCCGCCGCGGGCGGTGATCGCTTCGCCCATCTCCGCGGCCCGGCGCATCGCCGAACTCATCGCGGCGACCACCATGTCGATGATGCTCATCTCCGCCGACGGGTGCCCCGAGTTGGCGCGTGAGGTGGGCCGCAGGCGCTGCGAAGCGCGCAGCATCCGCATCTCCTCCATCAGCAGCGGCAGACCCCGCAGGGAGAGCGCGATGCAGACCGCCCACTCGTCGACCGGCAGCCGCAGCAACTTCAGCGGCGCCATCAGCCGGGCGATGGCCGGCGCGATCTCCGCCATCGGGGTGGTCCAGACCACCATGATGCTCATCGCCAGCACGATCAGGCCCAGTGCGGTGCCGCGCATAAAGACCAGCACCCCCGGCCAGCCCGAGGAGAACGCCGTGACACCGGCACCCACCAGAATCAACGCCCAGAACCACCACGGCGGACGAGGAATAGCGCCCAGCGGAATACCTGCCAGCACCGCGAAGATCACGACGAACAGCGCGACGAAGCCCAGGCTCGGCCAAGTCGGCAGCACCCAGGTCATCAGCCCGAGGATCAGCACGATGAGGAGCTTGGTGCCCGCCCAGAGCCGGTGGATCACCGAATCGCCGGGCAACTGCCGCAGCGGCGGGGTACGCAGGGTCATCGTCGTGCCTCCAGAACACCGTTGGTCAGCTCCACACGCCGGTTGCAGACACGCTCGAGCGCTTCCAGGTCGTGCGAGATGATGATGATCGTGATCCCGCCACGACGGAGGCCGGCGAGCACATCGAGCACCTCCTCGCGGGCCGCGGGGTCCAAGCCGGCCAGCGGCTCGTCGAGCACCAGCACTTCCGGTTGCGAGGACACCAGTGAGGCGAGCACGACGCGACGCATCTGCCCGCCGGACAGCGAGTCGACGCGACAGGCCGCAATCTCCCGGGGCAGAGCGACGAGGTCTAGCACACGGGCCACCTCAACGGTGCCGACCGATTCACCGCCGACGGCCATGATCTCATCGCTCACGGTGGTCTTCTGCAACTGCAGGCGCGCGTGCTGGAAGCCGAGCCCGACCTTGCCGATCTGCGACGTCATCGGCGCACCGTTGAGCAGCACCTCACCACTACTCGGCGCGATCAGCCCGGCGATGATCCAGGCCAGCGTCGTCTTACCTGAGCCGTTGCCGCCGACGATCAGCAGCCCGTCGCCCCGGTTCACTTCGAGATCGACGTGGTGCAGCGCGGTCACCTCCCACGGCGATCCAGCCAAATAGGTGTGCGAGACGTCGCGGATGTCCAGGAGTGGCTCCCCGATCAGCGGATCGGCCGGCAGCGTCGGCACGTGCACCTCCGGCCGCATCCACTCCGGTCTGTGCTCGACGATACGCCCGGCCTCCAGATGGATCACCCGGTCGGCGGCGCGGGCC
>NZ_JBAQWU010000118.1:0-9386 GCF_049299075.1 Gordonia sp. (in: high G+C Gram-positive bacteria) | reverse complement strand
CCCGGCTTCCTGAGCGACCCGGCTCCCTGAGCTTGTCGAAGGGTCATAGAGAGCCCGCTCCGATTCGTCGGAGCGGGCTTTCTGCATCCCGGTGGTAGCCGCCGATGAGGTCCGGTGGGTCTGTCGGCTCTTCGGACGAATTTTCGGGCGCGCGGCGGTGCGTCCGGGGGTGAGTCGGCGGGGACGCCGCAGCGGCCGGAGTTACCGGCGGCGGGCGTGCCGACCGTCGTCGTGCTGGATGCGTCCGACTCGATGAACACCGCCGATGCGCCCGGTCCCCGCTGGGAGGCGGCGAAGGCGGCAGGCTATTCGACGCAGTGCATGAACGACGCAACGGGCATCACGATTCAGCTGGTTCCGAACCGCTGACGTCGACGAGGTCGAGTTCGGCGGAGCGGATCGGTGCGCGCTCGCCGAGCTTCACCGCGATCACGCCGAGGGCAACGAACGCCACCAGACGCGGACCCTGCCTACCGACTGCCGCGGAGGAAAGCGGACTCGACGGTGTAGCGTCCCCGCGGGATGTTGCCGTTCCGGTAGTGCAGGAGATCGCTCCGCCACCAGTCCGGTAGGTACTCCGGGACGCGCTCCCAATGGTTCACTTCCAGGTTGCGCCAGCGACCGCGGGCCCGGTCGAGCTCCACGGTGAACTGCTGGAGGGTGTGCTTGGCCCACCGGCCGGTGTAGTGGCCGCTGGTGCTGGTGACCCAGTCGACGGTGTAATCGGGGCCGACGGCGGACATCATTGCGTCGATGTCGCGACGCATGGTCGCGTGATTCCCTCGGGCACGCATGGCGTCGTTTCCGCCGATCGCCATGACAAAGCAGTTGGCGCCCGCGGCCTTTGCGTGGCCGACCGCCGAGATGCCGCTGCCGTGGCGCTTATCGGTGCCGAACCCGGGTCGCTGGATGGTGCGGCCGCTGGACACGCTCACGAAGTATGGCATGCCGCGCCCGCGGAGCTCGTCGATGATCACGTTGCGGGCGCCGATGCGCGCTTCGCTCTTGCTGTCGCCGATCACCGCAACCTTGGTGCAGCGTGGTCGTGCGTTGGCCGGTGTGATCTTCCGGGTCATGAACAGCGATCCTCGGGTCCGGGCGGGCTGCGGCCGTGTAGTCCGACCGAGGGGAACTTTAACAAGGCGACGGGACCGTCATCTGTTCAGTTGACAGCGTTCTACAGTGGTGGTCGTGAAGGTGTTACGGCGGATCGGCGGCGAGCCCGACCTGGCAGTTCAGATGCTCGAACCGACGGCCTCGCCGGCGAGTGCCGGACCGCCGGTGCTGCTGGTGCACGGGATGGGCGGAGACCACACGACCTGGACCGGCGTGGCACGCGCGTTGCAGTCCGCGGGGCGCGCGGTTGTCGGTATTGATTTGCGCGGCCACGGACTCAGCGGCCGCGCAGTGCGGTACCGACTCAACGATTTCCGTGACGACCTTGCGCATGTTCTCGATGTGTGCGGTGCGGACGAAGTCGACGTGGTGGCGCATTCGCTCGGCGCGCATTCAGCGCTGCGGTTGGCGATGAGCCAACCCGGACGCGTCCGGCGTCTACTCCTCGAAGAGCCGCCGCCCATGCCGCGCGACGCCGCGGACCTGGCAGAAGGGATCGCGCAGAGTTCTTCGTTGAGGGAGCGGATCCGCGGGATCGGCGCGCTGGTCGCAGATCCGCGACCGTTCCTGCGGTTCGATCGGACCATCCCCGAAGCGGTCACCGTGCAGTTCGGGTGGGCCGACCGGCAGTGGTGGGCCGATCTCGCCGTGATCGATGCCCCGACCCTGGTGATTTCCGGCGGCCACCGCAGCTTTCTCCCACCCCGGCACCTGCATCGGCTCGCCGACGCATTGCCCCGCGGCGAGGTCACCACCATCGACTCCGGCCACAGCGTCCACCGTGACCGCCCCCGCGAGTTCCTCACCCAGGTCCATCGGCTTCTCGTCGACTGAAAAGGGAGTCCTATCCGGTCGCTCACCGGACAGAACTCCGATTTCGCTGGGGAGTGGAACCGGATGCGCGAGCCATGCGTCTAATAGGCATGGGGGAGACGGGCGAGTTCGCACGATTCATCGCGAATCAGGACGGCGTGGTCACTACCGGCCAGGCCGCCGGTTTTGAACTTACCGCGAGCGACATCCGGGGGCGCGTCGGCCGCGGCGAATGGGTACGCGTCGCCTCGGGTGTCTTCCGGCTCGCGTCCGCACCCTATTCCGAACGCGCGATGGTGCGGGCGGCCGCGTGGGTGCTCAATGCCCGACTGGATCGCACTACGGCGGCGTGGTGGCACGGACTGCTGCCCGACCTGCCCAAAGAGCTCACCGTGTCCATGACCTACACCCGGAATCCGGACCGGTGGACCGACTGCGCGGTCGACGTGCGAAAGCGAGCATTCTGCGCGGAGGACTGTACGGAGGCCGATGGGGTCAAGGTCGTGGGAAGGGATCTCAGCGTGCTCGGCTCGGTCGGTTTGCTCGATGACCCGACGCCGTTCGTCGAGGAGCTGCTGTTTCGGAAAGAGGTGACGCTGGCGTCACTGACCAGTGCGCTTCGCCGTAATCCACGTATGACGGGTCTGGGCCCGGCACGTGAACTCCTGTCGCTACTCGACAGCAATACGCAGGCCAAAGCGGAGAAGCTGTTCCGGTCCTTGCTCACCGAGCACGATATTCCAGCCTGCGTGCAGCAGCACCGGTTCCACGGGTGGCCGCTCGACTTCGCATGGCCGGAACGCAAGGTGGTCGTCGAGGTTGACGGCTTCGCCTTCCATCGCGGGCACAAGAAATTCCAGAGCGATATGGCCAAGCGCAATGCCCTCGCGCTGGACGGGTGGCTGGTACTGACCTTCTCGTACCACGACATCGTGAACGACCCGATCGGCTGCATCGAAACCTTGATCGCGGCATTGCGTGCCCGCCCGGCACTCGTCGGGTGAACTCGATCAGGCCGCGGGCCGGTTGTGCAGGGGCCGCGGGTCAACTCCGGTGCGCCTCCAGCCTTCCGCGGCCCACGAGACATAGAGCCAGGTGACCGGTAGCCGGTTGACGACCGGGTTGATCTTGCGCATGAACCCGGCGAAGCGCTCGAAGCGGCGCTGCTTCTTGGCATCCCACGTCAGATCGCACACCGCGCGCATCTCCGATGGCAGAGTCCCGACGACCACTGTGCGCCCGAAGCCGTTGAGTGGCGCTGCGATCACGCGCCACAACGGTTTCGGTAGCCACGCCGGGCCGGGCACTCCGCGCCGCAGGTAGCCGGTCGCGTAGGTGATGGTGCGGGTGGGCACGAACTCCGTGCACATCTGATCCCAGTAGGTACAGAACTCGTCGTAGGTCTGGGGCTGGCTGCGCGCACTCACGCCGTACAGCTCGTACCAGATCTTGCTCTCCTCGAAGATCTGCACTTTCTCGTCGTAGCTGAGGCGACGGATAAAGGTATCGGTGATGAAGAGGACCTGGTCGACGAAGGTCGCATGGGCCCAGTAGAAGAGCTCGGGATTGAGGGCGTGGTAGCGCGAACCGTCGGAGATGGTGCCTTTGATCTCGCGGTGGAAGTCGCGGACGCGGTGGCCCCACGCCCGTGGGTCGTCGGAATAGACGGTACGCATCACTGGCGGTCCGGTGCGGCGGGCGCGACCGATGAAGTCGCTGAAGATGATCGAATGATCTTCCACTCCCTGGGCGAGCTGCTCGATGCAGTTCTCGCTGCCGGCCAGGCGCTGAAAACCGAGAATCATGCGCGCGTCGCCGGAGAACTTCCACAGCAGTGAGTCCGCGCCGAGGCGCAGCTCGAGCGAGTCGATGTCGATCTCGTCGACAATGCTCGGCTCCGCTTCGCGAACGCCGGAGGAGAAATCGGTCACCATGGAGCAGAGCGTACGCCTACGTTGAGACAAAATAGACGAAGTGTTCCAACTCGGGCACTGGGTAGGCTCGGGACATGGTCTATCAGCCCGGCGCCAACAATCCCTTCGCGCTCCCCGGCAAGAATAACGAGATGCCCACTTTTGTGGTGCGGGCGGCCAAGTCGCAGTTGCCACCGGTGGATCTGATTCTGGAACACGCGCAGGTGGTCGCACTGCCGATGCGCACGCGGTTCCGCGGCATCACCGTCCGCGAGGCGATGATCTTCCGTGGGCTCAAAGGCTGGGGCGAGTTCGCGCCGTTCGTCGAGTACGACGACGTCGAGTCCGCCAACTGGCTCGCCGCCGGAATCGAGGCGGCGTGGCAGGGTCCGCCGCCGGCAGTCCGCGACACCGTTGAGGTGAACGCGACCGTGCCGGCAGTGCCGGCCGATCAGGTCGCCGAGATCCTGGCTCGCTACCCGGGGGCGAAGACGGCGAAGGTGAAGGTGGCTGAGCCCGGGCAGACCCTCGACGATGATGTGCAGCGCGTGGCCGCGGTGCGTGAACTGGTGGGCAAGGTGCGCATCGACGCCAACGGCGCCTGGGAGGTGCCGACCGCGATCGAGTCGATCGCCGCCCTCGGGGACGTGGAATACGTGGAGCAACCGTGCGCCACGGTCAAGGAACTCGCCGCAGTACGGCGCGTGGTGAACGTGCCGATCGCCGCCGACGAGTCGATCCGCCGCGCGGAGGATCCGCTCCTGGTGGCGCAGGCGGGAGCGGCCGACATCGCGGTCCTTAAAGTGGCGCCGCTCGGCGGTATGCGCAAGGTGCTGGCGCTGCGGACCGCGCTGAAAATGGACGTGGTGATCTCCAGTGCGCTGGACACCGCGATCGGCATGTCGTCGTCGATCTCTGCCGCGGCCGCGCTCCCGATGCTCGACCATGCCTGCGGCCTGGGCACCGGCGTGCTCTTCGAGCGGGATGTGGCGCCGGGGTTCATCCCGCGCAAGGGTGTGGTGACGCCGCGGATTGTGCAGCCCGACGACGACCTCCCGCTGGCTTCGATCGACCGTGCCGCCTGGTGGGAGCAGCGCCTGCGGCGCTGCCACGCGATCCTGATGGCGCGCTGACCCTCGCCGACTCGCTTTTTTCGGACAGGCATCGTGCGAGACTGTCGCGATGAAGCGATGCGGATGGCTGGCAATGTTGTGCGGGGTGGTGCTGGTGCTTGCGGGCTGCACGTCGGCGGCTGGCGACGGGGCGGTCGTCACCGAGATGGTCTACGTGGATGCCGATGGCAACTCCATCACGCCACCGACGGAGAACGGGGGCGGCGCGCGCCCCGAGCCGGGCGGCGAAGTACCGCAGGCGACGGCGTCTGCGCCGACGGCCACCACTGCGCGTCCGGTGTCGATGCAGCGCTTTACGACGCCGGACGGCCAGACCTTTTGCAGCAGTGAACCGCGGATCTCGGGGATCTACGGAGACTATGACGGCCGACCGGGTTTCGTATGCGTCAACGGCGACACCTCGATTCCGCGACCGAATATGAGCAGGTGTTCGCAGGGTGTCAACCAGCTGGGCGGCGCAGCCGCGATCGGGCCGGGCTGGGTCGCTACCGGGGTCTGCTCCGGCGGTTGGGTCTTCAACGGATCCACGGACTCGTATCCAGCGGCCACGGTGGGGCAGGTTGTGCAGTCAGGTCCGGTGACCTGCACCATCGAAGCGGTCGACGCGGTCTCGTGCGCACAGGGCGCCGATGGCTTCCGGTTGTCGGCGAGCGCGGTGTCGGCCTGGGGAAACGACGTCACCAGTAACTGAACCCGCAATGGCCTAGAAACAAATCTCGACTTCTGTTTCAATGGGGTGATCCGCAACACAGCGGTGTCTGCTGATTCAGGAGGAAGCATGGCCACGCCGCTGCTCGCCCAACCCGCCGCCGGCAGCGAACTGCTCGGGGTGCCGGTCAGTCAACGCAACGGGGTACTCGAGGTGCTGTCGATGCGGCGTGATCCGTTCTCGTTCGCCGAGCGCCGGACCGAGCAGTACGGTGACGTCTTCGCCATGAATGCGCTCGGCGTGCGTGTGGTGACCGCCCACGGCGCGGAGGCGGCCAGCGAGATTCTGATGAACCGGGACCGGGCCTTTGTGAATGGCCCGGCATGGAGCTACTTCATCGGTCCGTTCTTCAATCGCGGCATCATGCTGCTGGACTTCGACGAGCACCGCCACCACCGGCACATCATGCAGCAAGCATTCTCGCCGAACGTGCTCAAAGGCTACTTCGCTGAAATGCAGCCGGTGATCGCCGACCGTGTTGCTGCCTTTCCCGTGGGCCAGGTGAAGCTGTTCGACGAGTTCAAGGATTTGACCCTCGACGTCGCGCTGGAAATCTTCCTCGGCATCGAGCTGGAGAAGTCCGAGGCTGACCGCCTGAACAAGGCGTTCATCGAGACCGTGCGCGCGGGCGTCGCACTGGTCCGCAAGCCGGTCCCAGGTGGGCGCTGGTGGAAGGGACTGCGATCGCGGAAGATCCTCGAAGAGTTCTTCTACCAGCACATCGAGGCCAAGCGCGCCGCGCAGACACCGGACCTGTTCTCGGTGCTGTGTCACGCCGAAAGCGACGACGGCCATCGGTTCACCGACGAGGACGTC
Source organism: Gordonia sp. (in: high G+C Gram-positive bacteria) (assembly GCF_049299075.1). Classification (GTDB taxonomy): domain Bacteria; phylum Actinomycetota; class Actinomycetes; order Mycobacteriales; family Mycobacteriaceae; genus Gordonia. The sequence goes on along the minus strand of NZ_JBAQWU010000118.1, from coordinate 2,886 downwards.
GTCAACCACATGATCTTTGTCCTCATGGCCGCGCACGACACCTCGACCATCACGATGACGCAGATGGCGTACCGGATGGCGGAGCACCCGAAGTGGCAGGCGCGTGCTCGGGCACAGTCGATGGAGTTGGATCCCACCCTGGGCTACGACGACCTCGCTGGCATGACCGTCTTGGACGACGTCATGAAGGAGTCGCTGCGCATGTGCCCGCCGGTACCGGCCCAGCCCCGGATGGCCGTCAAAGACACCGAGGTCCAGGGATACTTTGTCCCGAAGGGCACCATGGTCGTCATTCCGCAGATGGCGAACCATCGCGATCCTCGGTTCTACCGGAATCCGGATGCCTTTGACCCCGAACGATTTTCGCCCGAGCGCGCCGAAGACAAGGGTCACCGGATGGCGTGGACGCCGTTCGGTGGTGGCGTGCATAAGTGCATCGGGCTCTACTTCGCGGGCATGGAGATCAAGACGATCCTGCACAACCTGTTGCTCGATTACGAATGGTCAGTGCCAGCTGGATACCGTCTACCTATGGACTACAGCGCGCTGCCGGTTCCCAAGGACGGACTCCCGGTCACGATGGTGCGGCGGTCGTGACAGACACGCGTAAGGCCCGGGTCACCGCATCTCCGGCGGAGCAAGAGTCAGCAATCCTGACCGCAGCCTCGGCCGAGTTCACGCATGTCGGTGTGCGCCAAGCGAATATGGACGCGATCGCGAAGTCCTCCGGAGTCAGCCGATCCACCCTGTATCGGCGCTTCCCCAGTAAAGACAATCTGCTGATCGCACTCGCGAGCCGGACCTTTGAACGCGGGATGGTGGAGCTCGAGGCCGCCATCACTGGGCTCTCGCCACGGGATGCGGTGGTCGAAGCTTTTGCCAGCGGCGCGGCCATGATCGAGAACGACCCGCTGCTGCATCGCATGGTGATCGATGACGCCGAGGTCCGTGGCCTCACCGCCGGGATGAGCGGATTGTTCATCAATATGGTGACCGATCGGGTGGCCAACTCGCTCCGCGCGGCCGGCGCCACCATGCCCGAGCCGGACCTGACCTATGCGGTGGAACTGCATGTCCGTCTGGTCATCTCGTTCTTGGAGATTCCGCCGACCGACGAGTCCCGCCGAACCCCCGAAGCTGTCCGCGATTTTGCCGCCACATTCTTGGCGCCGATGGTCTACTGAACTACCGAGGAGCCCCGTTGTCCATTTCCGATTACCGCCGTCGTCGCGCTGACCGCCGTCTCACTCGAACGCGAAATCTGTTGGCGGGCAAGGTGGTCGCTATTACTGGCGGCGCGCGCGGCATCGGTTTCGAGGCGGCGACACAGCTGCACGAAGCTGGCGCGATCGTGGTTCTCGGCGACGTTGACACCGAGGCCCTCGGCAAGGCGGCCGCCGATCTCGGGATCAACGGCATCGACCTGGACGTGACGGACGCATCGTCGTTCGAGAGGTTCCTCGACGAGGTGGAGCTGCGGGTCGGAGCAATCGACGTACTGGTGAACAACGCGGGGATCATGCCGGTCGGCCCGTTCCTCGACTACAGCGAGGGTCTGATCCGACGCACCGTGGAGATCGACTTGGTGGGCGTGATCCTCGGTAGCCGAGCGGCGGCGCGGAGGATGGTTAACGGCCGCGGCGGGCAGATCGTGAACGTCGCGTCGGTGGCCGGGCGGCTGCCGACCCCGGGCCTCACCGTCTACAACGGAGTGAAGGCCGGGGTGATCGAGTTCTCCGAGGCGCTCGACGCCGAACTAGCGTCCTACGGTGTGCGGGTGTCGACGCTAATGCCGACTTTCACGAAGACCGGACTGATCGCCGGACTACAAACGAATACGCTGGTCACTGCCGTGACGCCGGAGCAGGTGGCGGCCGAGCTGATGCAGGTGATCGCCCACCCGCGCGTTCGGGTGGCGGCGCCGCGCTCGATGGCCATGGTCAACGTCAACGCGATCCTGCCGCAGCCGGTGAAGCGGTGGGTCCGGCGGACGGCGAAAACCGATTCGATCTTCTTGTTCCCGGACTCGGCGGCGCGCATGGACTACAGCGAGCGCATTGGGCAGTAGCCTACGACTCGTGGCTGGTGTGAGCGATGGAGCGATGGTGCGATGGCGCACCGCGCGGAAGGCCCGCGCTAGTGCGCGGGACGAGCTCGTCGTCGCCGAGATCAAAGCTGGTGCGCGGCAACGGATGTCACTTCGAGCGCGTGGTGCCTTCGTGCTACTCGCGGTGCTTGCGGTGCTTGCCGCCGGGCTCGCGTGGTGGCAGGTGCGCAGCGGTCCGACGTACTCCGATCGAGAGCTCGTCGCGGCGGCTGTCGAGCGCACAGAGCTGCTGCTGGCCGCCGACGCCGACGATCCGGGCCGGGCGAAGGAGATCCTTTCGGGGGCAACCGGCGAGTTCCGGGACTCGTTCGCGCAGTCGGCCGAAGCGTATACGCAGTTTGTGGAGCGGCAGCGTAGTCGCGGCACCGCCGGTATCGATGCGGCGGCGCTCGCCGCCCGTGAGGGCGATCGCGGTGTGGTCCTGATCGCCGCCTCGCTGGCGGTGGCGGCGGGGGATGCGCAGGCCGCCCCGGCCGAGGCGCAGCCGCTGCGGTTACGTGTCGTCGTTGAGCCTGCCGACGGCCAACTGAAGCTGGCGGGGGTGACCTTTCTACCGTGAAAGCCGAAGTAGGACGCCGGTTGGAGGTGCCGTGGACGTCGCGATCGACGGGCGGAGCGATCCTCTCCGCAGTGCTGCTGAGCGCCGGTATCGCGATCGTCGTGCTGGTCGGAATATGGCGCGGACCAGTCGCTGAACGAGCCCACACCTCAGACGACCTCGCGCAGCAGGCCGGGCAGATCGTCGCCGACGTGTTCTCGGCGAGCAGTGACTCGTGGGC